>NZ_NCFM01000070.1:0-6830 GCF_002281195.1 Acidovorax sp. 35-64-16
AGGAAAGTCAATGAAATCAACGGTCTACCCAGACCACCCCCGCGCCAGTGCTAGCTTTGCGTACCGTCACTTATTGCACTGAAAACGAGGAGACCCCTTGGATCACTGACCATTCGCCTTCGCCGAAGACCCGGGTGACGGCCAGCGATTCGGAGCGCGATGCGCCGCGCACCTTGATGCCGGCGAACGGGTTGGCCAGCAGGTAGCGCTGCTGGATCAACCAGCGGAACATGGCGCCCACCACCGACAGCGCGTAGGCCACCGATCGGGCTGACAGTCCACCGATGAACGGCCGCCACTCGGGCGACGAGCGCGGCCGCGCCGGGCCGATCCAGCGGGCCCTGGGCGCTGGGTGTCGCAAGAAGGCGCGAAAGGCGACCGCGTCTTCTGTGGTGAGCGAGGACAGCGCCCGGCCGCGCTCCACAACGGCCCACAGAATCAGCCGCTCGGCCTCCTTGCGGTAGGCCCGCTGGGTTGCAGCCGATTCGTGCAGCGCCAGCCAAGCCTGCACCGCCTCGTAGTCGTCGTTTGCGTCCAGCGTGCAGGTGGCCTTGGGTGCGCGGAAGGTGCCCCGCGAGCCGTCGACCTCATGGGGCACGCGCAGCCTTTCCCAGGGCGCCACATCATCTTGAGCGCCGATGGGCACCAGCGCGCGGGCTTGCTGCGTGAGGTGCGCGTGCGCGGCGAAGAAGGCTTCGATCTGCCTGGCGCTGGCCGCGCCCAAGCCGGGAATGCCCGTCCACCAGCGCCGGCGCCGCGGAATTCGCACCGTCAGATCGGCCAGGGTCTTGAAGCCATGGGCTTTCATGGCGCCGGCGGCACGCGCCGGCAGCCAGCGCTCGAGGTCGTCCGTCACCATGGGCGCGGGCACCGGCAGATGCCGCAGCGTCTCGATCGCATCCATCACGGCGCGGGCGCGCTGCGCGCGTTCCGCCGCCGAGTGTTCGAGCAGGCTGGCCAGGTCTTCCCGGTGCCGCTGGCGCGCATGCTTGGTCAGCTGCCGGCGGATGTCGCCCAGCATTGCGCGAGAGGACTGGCCGTCCGCCCTGTCCACCCCAAGATATTGGGCAACGGCCGCTCGCGCACCCAGGCCCGCGTACCAGGCGCGCAGCGCCGCGAGGGCCGCGGTGCCGGGGAATTCCTTTTCCGCATTCGCCGGCTTGGAGACTCGGGTACTTTTCACGATCGCCAGTTTAGTGGATCGACATGGCTATTGCGATAAGAAAGATTATCTCAATAGCATCGTCAATGAACGCGTCATGAGGCCGATGCAGGTGGGTGCGGACATGACCGATGTGCTCATTCAGTGCAAGATTCGCCGCTCGGTAATCTGCTTTCCTGCGCAAAGCCAAGCTCAGCAGTGTTCGAACCTCTTCGAGCGACATGTCCATCGCCCGGCACAAGCAAATGAAGCGCAGCTGGTGGATGTCCTCGCCGGTGTATTGGTCATGCGGGTGATCGACGACAACTTCAAGACGATCGTCCAACTCCTGTCGACTGCTTGGCTATTTCTTGGATTGGCAATATTGCTCATTAGGCGAGTACCCGTGCCATTGCCAAGCTCGAAGCATCCGGATGTGCCGGGCGCTATGCGGCTGCTTTGGTGGGCTTTTTCCTGGCCTTGGTATTGCACGAGAAAATAGACTTGGAGCGAATCGCTTTGTTTTCAACATCGCTCAACTGTGCCTCAGCTGTAGGAGTGCGCCTGCGCGGTGAGACCGCGACGGCGGCTAGCGTAGCGGCAATGCCTGTGCAACTGGGGAGTCCCTCGGCGAAAAGGGCTGTACCATGCGATGGCACGTGACGAGCAGACAAAAACCCCTTTCCGAGCGACTCTCGAGACGTGCTCGCCCCTGTCGCAACGGGGGAACTTAGCCATGGATACCTTGCATTTGACGCGCCGCAAATGGGTTGTGGGATTTGGACTGGCGCTGGTTGCGACCGCGGCGTGCATCGCTGAGCCTTCCGCCAGCGACTTCATCTCTGGCCGGATCGTCAAGATCGATCACGAGGCAGGCAAGATCACCCTGCAGCACGATGCCATTCCCTATCTGCACCTTCGGGCCGGGACGACGACCTTCAGGTTCGTTGAGGCGAAGTGGCTGATTGGCAGGCGCGACGGGGACCGGGTCCGCTTTCAGGCGGATCGGTTCGATCTCAGCCTGAGAATGACGGCACTGATCTACGTGCCATCCTGAAACGCAACGAGGCGGACTCGCCGCCTCGCTCAAGTGCTGCGTAAGCAGCTTACTTCCTCTGTTGTCCGCCCGACGTATCGCGGTGTCCGTGCGGGTCCAGGTCCCCGGGTTTGTGGCCCTCGTGCGGATGATGGGCGCCAGGCTCTTCCGTTGTGCCTGTTGGTGGAGCGCTTTTGTCGCGGTGGCCTTGGGGATCCAGATCACCTGGAACGTGGCCTTGGTGCGGATGATGGGGGCCGGGTTTCTCGGCGGGTTGATTGGCCATGATTTGCTCCTTGGATTGAAGGGCCAACCTTAGCGCTACCGCACTTCCTGGGTGGTAGGACGGCATCCCGAAATTGCGAAGAGCTGGCGGTAGCGCGTTTACTCAGCCGTTGCGCCCGACGGTATCAGGACCTGACCCCCGGCGTGCCGCCGCCTGCGGATCGTGCCCATGAATCGTGGCCTCCAGTTTCCTGACGGCGCGCCAGGCGGCCGGCCCCGACAGCATGAATAGGACGGCGGCGAGACCGAGGTACAACCACCCCAGCATGGTCAGCGAAGCGATGGCCTTGGCGGCATCCGCGCGATAGACAAAGGCGAGAACGATCTGGACCGAAAAGAGGGCCGCCAGCACGACTGCCGATAGCAGGCTGAAGCGCAACCGGAGCAACAAAGCCACTCCAAATAGCGACTGTGCCGCGGTCAGAAAAAATTCCTCGTGCTGCCGCGCGTCCAGCGGCAACGACGCAATCGCTCCGGCGCCGACGCTCATCGCCAGCGGCAGCATGCCCACCAGCAGGGTCCACTGGTTGATCTTGTCGCTGATCATAGTTGTGAGCCCGCCCTCGGCGCGCCCCGAAAGGACGAACAGGATGGCGATGACGACTGCCGGCGCCTCGCTCGCCAAGGGTGCAAGCCACTGGATCAGCAGGAACTCGTCGATGCCCAGGATGCGCCCTGAGGCGACGATGGATTCAGCGAACGGCTCGGCTGCCGCCAGGATCACGCCCGCGGCGACGATCGCCAGCCCGGCCATCCAGGCCCACTGCTTTCGCGGAGAGAGCTCCGACAGCGCCGCGGCCGGGCCGGGCTCATCGTCGGCTTCGAGGCCCGTTTCCACCTTCGGCAGCCGGCTCGTGAACCAAAGATAGGTGCCGAAAATCAGGACCAGAATGACCGTGTCAACCAGATTGATGCGGTTCTTCAGGACGATCGAAAATGCGTAGACGCTGGCCACCAATAGGAAACCCACTTCCAGCACGTTCACGCTTGCCAGTTCGATGGTGCGCTTGCGGGTGCGCCACCAATGAAGGAACACCATGAGAGGCCACGCCACGCCGACCAGCAGCCGGTTGGCGCCTGTCATATTGGCCGCGGCATAGTGCACATAGTTCGACTCAGGCGCCTTGCCAGCCTGGTACGCGTAGTACATGTCGACTGCATACTCGGGCAGGACTGTGATGAGTGCGACGAGAGCCAGTATGAGGCCCTGCGAAATGCGCTTCTCTGCGGCTTCGGCGCCCCACGAGAGCATGAAGCCGGCCGCCAGCACGGCGAGCCCGAACACGGCCGTGTCCACGACAGCATTGGGGCGCCATCCGCTGATCCGGAAGATGGCGGCCGGGACAATCGCGGCAATGGCAATGGCCAGCAGGACAAGAAACTTTCTCATTGTTGTGCTTCGCAGTACGTTGGCGGGTTTGGCCCGGCAGCCGATCTTACCCACGAGCTTGTCTGCTGTGGGGCCCTCGGCGGGCCTGACTGATAACTCGACCTCATAATCCACTGTTCACAACGGCTGGAGCTGCATAGTAGCCCAGCAGCTTGACAACAAAAATCGGAGTGCACCCATGGCCAAAGCCGAAAAAATCCGCCTCGACATTCCCGTCCTTCTATCCGGCGTGGAAGATGTCAAGGACCTGTGCGTGGCGCGGCTCATCTCGCTGCTTTCAGGTCGCAACGGCATCAGTGAGGTGCATGTTGCCAACGCCGGGGGTTCGCAGCCGCCTCAGTTGTGCATTCACTACCGGCCCGACACGATCTCGCTGCAGCGTGTGCGCGAACTCGCTGCCTCATCGGGCGCCGAGCTGGGCGAACGCTTCGCGCATCTGGCGTTCCACACATCGACCCAGCACGCGCGCGCCGCGAGGCGCCTGAGCGACAAGATCTCCGCACTCCAGGGCGTGGTCGAGGCGGAAGTTTCAACCACGGGTTCCGTTCGCATCGAATTCGACCGGTCGCTGGTCGATGAAGCGAAGGTCAGGTCCGAACTCGAAATGCTTGGGCTTCCCCTGAAGCCAGCGAGCTCGGCCCCGGCGAAACACGGTGAAGGCGTGCATTCGCACGACGGCCATGCGCATGAGGGCGGCCATGCGTACGATGACGCGCCAACGCCGCACCAGGGTCATGCGCATGCCGAGCACGGTCACGATGACCATGCCGACGGGAAGGACCATGACCACGACCATGCGGATCACGCCGGCGCGGGCCATGCCCATGACCATGGCGGGCCCTTCGGAGAAAAGTCCGAATTGATCTTTGCGTTGCTGGCGGGCCTCATGGTGCTCATCGGCTGGCTGCTTGCGTGGCGCGACCTCGCGCCCGAACTCGTCAGCAAGGGCTTTTACGTCGCCGCGTATGTCTTCGGCGGCTACTACACGCTTAAAGAGGCGATCGAGAACATCCGCGCGAAGCGCTTCGAGATCGACACGCTGATGCTCGTTGCCGCCGCGGGCGCAGCCGCACTCGGTCAATGGGCCGAAGGAGGCCTGCTCCTGTTCCTGTTCAGTCTTGGCCACTCGCTGGAACATTACGCCATGGGGCGGGCACGCAAGGCGATTGAAGCGTTGGCCAAGCTCGCGCCCGAAACTGCGCTGGTGAAACGGCCCGACGGCAGCACGGAACAGGTCGCGGTGGCGCAACTCGTAGTGGGCGACGTGGTGCTCGTCAAGCCGAACGAGCGGCTGCCCGCCGACGGCTTCGTGGTGCGTGGCGAGTCCAGCGTGAACCAGGCCCCCGTCACCGGTGAAAGCGTGCCCGTGGACAAGCGGCCGGTCGACGATTCCCAGGCGGCGTTGCGGGCGTTCGAGAAGGTTGCCGCACTGCACAAGGTGTTCGCAGGCACGATCAATGGACCGGGCGCCATCGAAGTCATGGTGGCCCGTGCCTCGACGGAGTCCACGATGGCACGCGTTGTCAAGCTGGTCACCGAAGCTCAGACGCAGCGCTCACCCACGCAGAATTTCACCGACAAGTTCGAACGGATTTTCGTTCCCGTCATCCTCATTGGCGTGGTTCTTCTGCTGTTCGCCGGCTTCGTCATCGACGAGCCGTTCAGCACCACTTTCTACCGGGCCATGGCCGTGCTCGTGGCGGCAAGCCCCTGCGCGCTGGCGATTTCGGTGCCTAGTGCCGTGCTGAGCGGCGTGGCTCGCGCCGGGCGCAGCGGCGTGCTGGTCAAAGGCGGCGGCCCTTTGGAGAACCTGGGCACCCTGACGGCGATTGCGTTCGACAAGACGGGGACACTCACGGAAGGCAAGCCCCGGCTGACGGACGTCGTTGCCGGCCCCGGTTCGAGCGAATCGGAGTTGCTGACGGTCGCGCTGGCGGTGGAGCGGCACAGCGACCATCCGCTGGCCTCCGCGATAGTCGAAGGCGCACAAAAGCGACTGACCTCGGGCAGCCCCGAACCCGGCGTCGAATCGGTGCAGAGCATCACTGGCCGGGGCGTATCGGCACGAGTTGCCGGGGAAATGTTGCATGTGGGCAAGGCCGCCATGTTTTCCGAGATCGGCGGGGCGCCAATGCCGCCGGAGGTGGCTCGCGCCAACGAGGCGCTCATCGCCCAGGGACGCACGACCATGGTCGTGCGCCTGGGAGAGCGCTACCTGGGTGTGCTCGGCGTGATGGATACGCCCCGGCCGGCCGCAGCGGGCGTGATGCGAGCCCTCAAGGAGCTCGGAATCGAGCGCCTGATCATGATCTCTGGCGACAACCAGCGCGTTGCCGAAGCCGTGGCGCAGAGTGTCGGCCTTACCGAAGCGCAGGGTGATCTGATGCCGGAACACAAGGTGGATGCCATCAAGAAGTTGCTGGAGAAGGGAAGGGTCGCGATGGTGGGCGATGGGGTCAACGACGCGCCGGCCATGGCGAACGCGACCGTGGGCATTGCGATGGGCGCGGCCGGCTCAGATGTGGCGCTGGAGACCGCGGACGTGGCGCTGATGGCCGACGACCTGAGCCAGTTGCCTTTCGCGGTCGCGCTGTCGCGGCGCACGGCGCGGGTGATCCGCCAGAACTTGTGGGTGAGTTTGGGGGTTGTGGCCGTGCTGATCCCGGCAACCATCTTTGGGCTGAACATTGGCACGGCTGTTCTGTTCCACGAAGGATCGACGTTGCTCGTGGTCGTCAACGCGCTGCGCTTGCTCGCATTCGAAGGTGTGCCTTCCGTCGGCGCCGTGGTTCCGCAAGCAGCGCCCACCGCTGCCTCCTGAGACCGAGTCGCTAGCCCTTGTTCGCGTTTGCCGCCTTCGCAGGTACGGCCTTCTCGGCTGTCCGCGCCGATCCAAATTTGAGCCACCGTGCCGACTGAATATTGAGCCAGGGGTGGAAGCCGACTTTGAGAGGGTCGGCTGTGGATAAGTGTAGAGG
>NZ_NCFM01000005.1:0-176311 GCF_002281195.1 Acidovorax sp. 35-64-16
CCATGACGGCGGCACGGGCGCATCGCCCTGGTCGTCCATCAAGCATTGCGGCGGCCCCTGGGAAATCGGCCTGGCCGAAACCCAGCAGACCCTGGTGCTGAACCGCCTGCGCGGCCGCATCCGCGTGCAGGCCGACGGCCAGATGAAGACCGGCCGTGACGTCGCCATCGGCGCGCTGCTGGGCGCGGATGAATTCGGCTTCGCCACCGCACCGCTGGTGGTGGAAGGCTGCATCATGATGCGCAAGTGCCACCTGAACACCTGCCCCGTGGGCGTGGCCACGCAAGACCCCGAGCTGCGCAAGAAGTTCTCGGGCAAGCCCGAGCATGTGGTGAACTACTTCTTCTTCATTGCCGAAGAAGTGCGCCAGATCATGGCCCAGCTGGGCATCCGCAAGTTCGACGACCTGATTGGCCGTACCGACCTGCTCGACATGCGCCAAGGCCTGGAACACTGGAAGGCCCGTGGCCTGGACTTCAGCCGCTTGTTCGCCCAGCCCAACGTGCCTGCCGACGTGCCGCGCTTCCATGTGGATGTGCAGGACCACAACATCGAGCACACGCTGGACCGCAAGCTCATCGAGCGCTCGCGCCCCGCCATCGAAAACGGCGAGCGCGTGCAGTTCATCGAAGTGGCGCGCAACGTCAACCGCTCGGTCGGCGCCATGCTCTCGGGCGCGGTCACCCGCGTACACCCAGAGGGGCTGCCGGACGACACCATCCGTATCCAGCTCGAAGGCACGGGCGGCCAGTCGTTCGGTGCGTTCCTCACCCGCGGTATCACGCTGTATTTGATTGGCGATGCCAACGACTACACCGGCAAGGGCCTCTCGGGCGGGCGTGTGATCGTGCGCCCCAGCATCGACTTCCGCGGTGACGCAGTACGCAACACCATCGTGGGCAACACCGTGATGTACGGCGCCACCACGGGCGAGGCATTTTTTGGCGGCGTGGCGGGCGAACGCTTTGCCGTGCGCCTGTCGGGCGCCACGGCAGTGGTCGAAGGCACGGGCGACCATGGTTGCGAATACATGACCGGCGGCACCGTGGTCGTGCTGGGCAAGACCGGGCGCAATTTCGCTGCGGGCATGAGCGGCGGTGTGGCCTATGTGTACGACGAGGATGGCCAGTTCGACACCCGCTGCAACATGGCCATGGTGACACTGGAGCGCATCCTCCCCTCGGCCGAACAGGAGGTGACCGTGCCGCGTGCCATCTGGCATGGTGGCCAGACCGACGAAGCCCAGCTCAAGAAGCTGCTCGAAGACCACAACCGCTGGACGGGCAGCAAGCGCGCCCGCGAGTTGCTGGACAACTGGGCCACTTCGCGCAGCAAGTTTGTCAAGGTGTTCCCGACCGAGTACAAGCGTGCATTGTCTGAAATTAATGAACGAAAAGTGCTTGAAGAGCCCGCTACGCCTGCGGTAGCAGCTATCAAAAAGGAAGTGACGCCCGCCAAGTAAGGCGACGCCGCAGACATCCGCACAGCATTCACAGACAAGGACATCGTCATGGGAAAAACCACCGGCTTCATGGAATACGAGCGCATCGAAGAGGGCTACAAGCCCGTGCCAGAGCGCCTGAAGCACTACAAGGAATTCGTCATTGGCCTCGATGAGGCGCAAGCCAAGGTGCAGGGCGCGCGCTGCATGGACTGCGGCACGCCGTTTTGCAACAACGGCTGCCCGGTCAACAACATCATTCCGGACTTCAACGATCTGGTCTACCACGCCGACTGGAAGAGCGCGATCGAGGTGCTGCACAGCACCAACAACTTCCCCGAGTTCACCGGCCGCATCTGCCCCGCGCCTTGCGAGGCGGCCTGCGTGCTCAACGTGAACGACGACCCGGTGGGCATCAAGTCCATCGAACACGCCATCATCGACCGCGCCTGGGCCGAGGGCTGGGTGCAGCCGCGCGTGGCCAAGCACCAGACCGGCAAGAAAGTCGCCGTGGTGGGATCAGGCCCCGCCGGCATGGCGGCTGCCCAGCAGCTGGCGCGGGCTGGTCACAGCGTCACGCTGTTTGAAAAGAACGACCGCGTGGGCGGCCTGCTGCGCTACGGCATCCCCGACTTCAAGATGGAGAAGTCGCACATCGACCGCCGCGTCAAGCAGCTCGAAGCCGAAGGCGTGGTCATCCGCACCAGCGTTTTCGTGGGCGCTGCCAAGGATGGTCTGGGCAAGGACTCCAAGGTCACCAACTGGGCCAAGGAAACCGTCACGCCTGAGCAGTTGAACAAAGAGTTCGACGCCGTGCTGCTGACCGGTGGCGCCGAGCAATCGCGCGATCTGCCTGTGCCCGGCCGTGAGCTGGACGGCATTCACTTCGCCATGGAGTTCCTGCCCCAGCAGAACAAGGTCAACGCGGGCGATAAGCTCAAGGGCCAGATCATGGCCACGGGCAAGCATGTCATCGTGATCGGTGGCGGCGACACCGGAAGCGACTGCGTGGGCACCAGCAACCGCCACGGCGCGGCCAGCGTGACGCAGTTCGAGGTCATGCCCCAGCCTCCTGAAGTGGAGAACCGGCCCCTCACCTGGCCTTACTGGCCGCTGAAGCTGCGCACCAGCTCCAGCCATGAGGAAGGCTGCGTGCGCGAGTTCGCGATCTCCACCAAGGAGTTCACGGGTGAAAAGGGCAAGGTCAAGGGCCTGACCACGGTGCAGGTCGAGTTCAAGGACGGCAAGCTGGTGGAAGTGCCCGGCACCGAAAAGCACTACCAGGCCGACCTGGTGCTGCTGGCCATGGGTTTTGTGAGCCCCGTGGCACCCGTGCTCGATGCTTTTGGCGTGGACAAGGACGCGCGCGGCAACGCCCGCGCCACCACCGAGTTCGACGGCGGCTACGCCACCAATGTGCCCAAGGTTTTTGCGGCCGGTGATATCCGCCGTGGGCAGAGCCTCGTGGTCTGGGCCATCCGCGAAGGCCGCCAGGCCGCGCGTGCGGTGGACGAGTTCCTGATGGGCTACTCCGACCTGCCGCGCTGAGCCGGCAACCGCACCGACCTCTCCAACGGCGCCCGCGGGCGCCGTTGGCGTTTGTGTTGCTATTGATTAAATAGCTATATGCGCTTATCCAGTGTGCGCTGAAGCCGTATTTTGCTGCTTATTCCCGGGGCGGCGCATGGCGACCCAGATGCCGGCAATCCACATCAATGGGACAATGCAGGGTTTTCCCGGGGCTTCGAACACTGCACCAGTGGGTGGTGCATGCCCCGTCCGGCTTTGCCCCCCTGTCTGTTCTTTTTGAAAATCGCTACACCATGAAAAAAATTGCCGCTGTTGCCTTGCTGACCCTGGGCGCCGTGCTGGCTGGTTGCTCCAAGCAGGAGCCCGCCGCACCCGCCGCCACACCCGCGCCAGCGGCTGTCACCAAAATCGTCGTCGGCCTGGACGACAACTTCCCGCCCATGGGTTTTCGCAACGAGAAGAACGAGCTGATCGGCTTTGACATCGACATGGCCAAGGAAGCCGCCAAGCGCCTGGGCCTGGAAGTGGAATTCAAGCCCATCGACTGGAGCGCCAAGGAAGCCGAGCTCTCGGGCAAGCGCGTGGACGCACTGTGGAACGGCCTGACCATCACCGAAGAGCGCAAGCAGAACATCCTGTTCACCGCGCCCTACATGGAAAACCACCAGATCATCGTGGTGGCCGCCAACTCCGCCATCAAGACCAAGGCTGATCTGGCCGGCAAGGTGGTCGGCGCCCAGGAAGGCAGCAGTGCCGTGGACGCCATCAAGAAGGACGAGGCCGTCTTCAAGTCGTTCAAGGACATCAAGACCTTTGGCGACAACGTGACCGCCCTGATGGACCTGACCACCGGCCGCCTGGATGCCGTGGTGGTCGATGAGGTGGTGGGCCGCTACTACGTGGCCAAGAAGCCCGACGTCTATGCCGTGCTCGACGACCACTTTGGCACCGAAGACTATGGTGTGGGCCTGCGCAAGGACGACACCGATCTGCACGGCAAGCTGGACAAGGCACTGGCCGACATGAAGGCCGATGGCGTCGCCGCGAAGATTGCCGAGCAATGGTTCGGCAAGAATATTCTCAAATAATTCGGACCACCCCCCTGAGGCGCTGCGCGCCTTCCCCCCGCTCTCGCAGCGCTGTGCGCTGCGGGCAGGGGGACACCGCCAGCGCCAACACGTTGTCGTGGCGGCCCTTGCGCGGCGGTCGCTGGCATGGGCCGTGCCAGTTGCGACGGCCAAGGATAGAAACACACACGGAACTGTCGCGACAGCATGGACTACGTTCTCTCCCTTCTGGGACCGCTGGCGCAGGGCGCTGCCGTCACCCTCAAGCTGTTTGCCATCACGCTGGCATTGGCGGTGCCGCTCGGGCTGGTGCTGGCGCTGGCGCGCGTGTCGCGCTTTGCGCCGCTGTCGGCGGCCGTCAACGGCTACATCTGGCTCATGCGCGGCACGCCGCTCATGCTGCAGATGCTGTTTATCTACTTTGCACTTCCGTTCGTGCCGGTGATTGGCGTGCGACTGCCCGACTTTCCGGCGGCGGTGGCGGCCTTTGCGCTGAACTACGCGGCCTACTTTGCCGAGATCTTTCGCTCCGGCATCCAGTCGGTGGACCGGGGGCAGTACGAGGCCGCCAAGGTGCTGGGCATGGGCTACGGCCAGACCATGCGCCGCATCGTGCTGCCGCAGACGGTGCGCAGCATATTGCCGCCCATGAGCAACGAGACCATCACCCTGGTCAAGGACACCTCGCTGATTTACGTGCTGGCCCTGAACGACCTGCTGCGCGCCGCGCGCGGCATCGTGCAGCGCGACTTCACCACCACGCCGTTCATCGTGGCGGCGGCCTTCTATCTGCTCATGACCCTGTTGCTCACCTGGGGCTTCCAGCGCCTGGAAAAACGCTATGCCAAATTCGATCAATGACACGACCCGTGACGTCCCCATGATCGAGGCGCGCGAGCTGCGCAAGGCTTTCGGCGATAACCCGGTGCTGCGGGGCGTGTCGCTGCGCGTGCGCCGGGGCGAGGTGGTGGCGGTGATCGGGCCGTCCGGCTCCGGCAAGAGCACCTTTCTGCGCTGCCTGAACCACCTGGAAACCATCGACGGCGGCCACATCGCCATCGAAGGCGAAACGCTGGCCAGCACCGACGCGCAGGGCCGCTGCAGCTACGCCCCCGATGCCGAGTTGCGCCGCATCTGCCGCAAGACCGGCATGGTGTTCCAGCATTTCAATTTGTTCCCGCACCTCACGGTGCTGGAGAACCTGATCGAGGCGCCCATGGTGGTGCAGGGCGTGGCGCGCGGCGCGGCCGTGGCCCGCGCCGAGGCGCTGCTGGCCAAGGTGGGCTTGTCGGCCAAGCGCGACAACTATCCCGAGCGCCTGTCGGGCGGTCAAAAGCAGCGCGTGGCCATCGCGCGCGCGCTGTGCATGGAGCCGGACATCATGCTGTTCGACGAGCCCACCTCGGCGCTCGACCCCGAGCTCACCGGAGAAGTGCTGCGCACCATGCGCGAACTGGCCGAGGAGCACATGACCATGCTGGTCGTGACCCACGAGATGGGCTTTGCGCGCGAGGTGGCCCACACCGTGGCTTTCATGGACCAGGGCGAGCTGGTGGCAGCGCGGCCGGCGGCCGAGTTTTTTGCCGATCCGGGGCATGAGCGGGCGCGGGCGTTTTTGCAGCACATGCTTTGATTTTTGAATGAAATCGGTGCCTTGCGCACGTGGGATAAGCGCTAATAGCTATTTATTTAATAGCGTTATGGGCCTGGGTGCCTGGGTTGAAGCGATGCTTTGCCAGGCACACCCAGCCAAGACCCCGGTCCATGCAAGCCTGACCGCGCCCTGTCGGCAACGCGTGTCTGTGCGAGCAATTTTTAATAACCGTTGGGCATAGCTAAACGTCGCATGCCAACCACGGGTTTTAACGGTTGGCTCGGCAAAACGGAGGGGTTTCCCCTATGATGCTGGGCCTGCCGTCGGGGTCTCTGTCCTTGGCGGCGTTTTTTGTCTTGCACCATGCCATCCAACGATTCATCGCCTGCCAGCGCGCTGGCAGAGTTGCGCAACGTCACCTTCGGGTACGGCGAGCGCGTGATCCTGCGCGACATGTCGCTGAAGATCCCGCGCGGCAAAGTGACGGCGCTCATGGGGGCCTCGGGTGGGGGCAAGACCACGGTGCTGCGCCTGATTGGCGGTCAATACCGGGCGCAGCAGGGCGAAGTCCTGTTCGACCACAAGGACGTGGGGCGCATGGATGCGGCCGGCCTGTATGCGGCGCGCCGGCGCATGGGCA
Organism: Acidovorax sp. 35-64-16; assembly: GCF_002281195.1. Taxonomy (NCBI): domain Bacteria; kingdom Pseudomonadati; phylum Pseudomonadota; class Betaproteobacteria; order Burkholderiales; family Comamonadaceae; genus Acidovorax; species Acidovorax sp. 35-64-16. The sequence continues at coordinate 6,273 of NZ_NCFM01000005.1, forward strand.
TGCTGTTCCAGTTTGGCGCGCTGTTCACCGATCTGAATGTGTTTGAAAACGTGGCGTTTCCGCTGCGCGAGCACACCGATCTGTCGGACGCGCTGGTGCGCGACATCGTGCTCATGAAGCTCCATGCCGTGGGCCTGCGCGGTGCGCGCGACCTCATGCCCAGCCAGATTTCGGGCGGCATGGCGCGGCGCGTGGCGTTGGCGCGTGCGATTGTGCTGGACCCTGAACTCGTCATGTATGACGAGCCTTTTGCCGGGCTCGATCCCATTTCGCTGGGCACGGCTGCGCAACTTATTCGCCAGCTCAATGACGCCATGGGGCTCACTACCATCCTGGTCTCGCACGACCTGGAAGCCACCTTTGCGCTGGCCGACCATGTGATCATCCTCGGCGCTGGCGTGGTGGCGGCGCAGGGAACCCCCGCCGAAGTGCGCGCCAGCACCGATCCGCTGGTGCACCAGTTTGTCAATGCGCTGCCCACAGGGCCGGTGCCTTTTCATTACCCGGGGCCCACGGTGGCCAGTGATTTTGGTCCGCTGGACGGGAGGTCTGCATGAGCTGGTGGCGTCCTTCGGATGTGGGCCTGGCCGTGCGCGGCCAGCTGGCCGATGCGGGTTTGGCCGCGCGCCTTTTCTGGCGCTTGATCCGGCTGTTCCCGGCGGCCGTGCAGCGGCCCGGCCTGGTGCGCGACCAGGTGCACTTCCTGGGCAATTATTCGCTGGCCATCATTGCTGTATCGGGCCTGTTCGTGGGCTTTGTGATGGCGCTGCAGGGCTACTACACGCTGCAGGATTTTGGGTCCACCGAGGCGCTGGGCCAACTGGTGGCGCTGAGCCTGCTGCGCGAGCTGGGGCCGGTCATCACCGCTTTGCTGTTTGCGGGGCGCGCGGGCACCTCGCTCACGGCCGAAATCGGTTTGATGCGTGCCGGCGAGCAGCTGAGCGCCATGGAGATGATGGCCGTGGACCCCGTGCGCCGCATTCTTGTGCCCCGTTTCTGGGCCGGTGTCATTGCCATGCCGGTGCTGTCGCTGGTGTTCAACGCCGTGGGTGTGATTGGCGGCTGGGTGGTGGCCGTGCCCATGATTGGCCTGGACGGTGGGGCCTTCTGGAGCCAGATGCAGGGCGGCGTGGATATTTTCAGTGACCTGGGCAACAGCGTCATCAAGAGCCTGGTGTTTGGTTTCACCGTGACCTTCGTGGCGCTGCTGCAGGGCTACACGGCCAAGCCAACGCCGGAAGGGGTTTCGCGCGCCACCACGCGCACCGTGGTGATGGCCTCGCTGGCGGTGCTGGCGCTGGACTTCGTCCTCACGGCCATGATGTTCAGTATCTGACGCTGGCGCAGCCGGCGTGACAAGGAAAGCACGATGCAACAATCCAAAAACGATCTCTGGGTAGGCCTGTTTGTCATGCTCGGGGCCGCCGCGCTGGTGTTTCTGGCGCTGCAGTCGGCCAACCTGCTGCAGCTGAACTTTCAGACCGGCTATCGCGTCACCGCGCGTTTCGACAACATCGGCGGCATCAAGCCCAAGGCGGCAGTGCGCAGTGCCGGGGTGGTGGTCGGGCGCGTGGAGTCGATCACGTTCGACGACAAGACGTTTCAGGCACGCGTGACGCTGGAGTTGGACAAGCAGTACGCCTTTCCCAAGGACAGCTCCCTGAAGATTCTCACCAGCGGTCTGCTGGGCGAGCAATACATTGGCATCGAAGCGGGGGCTGACGAAAACAATCTGGCGGCGGGTGACAACCTTACGGCCACACAGTCTGCCGTGGTTCTGGAAAACCTGATCGGGCAGTTTCTTTACAGCAAGGCGGAGGAGGGCGGCACGCCTTCGGACGCAGGCAGGAAAAAATGATGACCTGGAAGACTGCGGGCTTTGCCCGCCATGATGGAGCGCCCCGGTTTGCCCGCGCAGGCCTGCGCTGGTGCTCCCTGGTGCTGGGAGCGGCGCTGCTGTCGGGTTGCGCCAGCGGCCCCGGAGCCCATCCCGATGACCCCCTGGAGCCCTACAACCGCAGCATGGCCCGGTTCAATGATGGCGTGGACGAGGCGGTCCTCAAGCCCGTGGCCACGGCCTACAAGGACGCTGTGCCCTCGCCGGTGCGCACGGGGGTGAACAACTTCTTTGGCAACCTGGGAGACGTCTGGTCGTTTGTGAACAACGTTTTGCAACTGCGCCCCGAAGAAGCGCTCTCCAGCCTGGTGCGTTTCAACGTCAACACAGTGTTTGGTCTGGGCGGGGTGCTCGATATTGCATCGGAGATGGGGGTTGAGCGCAATCGGCAGGATTTTGGTCTCACGCTGGGGCACTGGGGCGTGCCCACGGGACCCTATCTGGTGCTGCCCCTGCTGGGCCCATCCACCGTACGCGACACGCTGGCAATGCCCGTGGACAGGCAGGGAAACCTGGTAGGCCAGTTTGACTCAGTGTCTGCACGCAATTCGCTGTATGCCCTGCGGCTGGTGGACACCCGCGCCGGCCTGCTGGGGGCCGGGGCTGTGCTGGAAAGCGCGGCACTGGACAAGTACAGCTTCACACGGGATGTGTTCCTGCAGTTGCGCGCCCAGAGCGCAGAACGTCCCGGTGCCCGTGATGGCGACGGTGGCGATGACAACGACGGCATGCTGCCGCCCGAACCGGAAGCCGATCGTTGAGCGCTGCCAGCGATGCGCGCGGTTGCAATTGCTTGCATCCGCACAACGCAGCGACGCATGGCCTACACGGTGGCCCAACACAATCAAATGACAGGCGACACAGTCGCCCGATGGAAAGACCTCACATGATGAATCGACGCAATCTGGGCCGCATGGCCGCGACGCTGGCCGTGGCCTGCTCCATGGTGCCGTGGAGTGCCATGGCTGCCGACGAAGCGCCCGACGCGCTGATCAAGCGCCTGTCCACCGAGGTGATCAGCATGGTGCGCGACGACAAGGCCATTCAGGCGGGCGACATCAACAAGGTGATCACGCTGGTCGACAAGGTGATCATGCCCAACGTGAATTTCCGGCGCATGACGGCGGCTGCCGTGGGCCCGGGCTGGCGCAAGGCCAGCCCCGAGCAGCAAAAGCGCCTGCAGGATGAGTTCAAGATCCTGCTGGTGCGCACCTACGCAGGGGCTCTGGCCCAGGTGAGTGACCAGACCATCACCATGAAGCCCATGCGGGCTGCCGCCGACGACAAGGATGTGCTGGTGCGCACCGAGATCACGGGCCGTGGCGACCCGATCCAGCTGGACTACCGGCTCGAAAAAACCCCGGGTGAGGGCGCTGGCTGGAAAATCTACAACCTCAACGTGCTGGGCGTGTGGCTGGTCGAAACCTACCGCGGCCAGTTTGCCTCGGAGATCAATGCGCGCGGCGTGGATGGCCTCATCCAGGCGCTCGAGTCCCGCAACAAGAGCAATGCCGCCAAGGGCTGACAGCGAGACGTCGCGCATGCTGGTACTACCCTCCGAACTCACCCACGAACAGGCCAGTGCCTGCCTGCGCATGCTGGTGCAGGGGCTGAAGGTTCTCAAGGGCCCGCAGGTGGTGGTGGATGCCAGCGCACTGGCCGTGTTTGACACGTCTGCGCTGGCCGTGCTGCTGGAATGCCGGCGCGAGGTGCTGGCGGACGGCAAGGCGTTTGTGGTCAAGGGCCTGCCCCCGGCCCTGGTGGGCATGGCCGGCCTGTATGGCGTGGATGCCTTGCTGCAGGCGGCCAGCTGACTTTGCGGTGCGCCCACAATGCCCTCGGACGCCCGCGTGCTGTTGGGCGCCGGGCGGCGGGGCACGGGCCAAGGCCTTAAAATCAAAGGCTTCATGCCCGCAGTCTCATTCCAAGCCGTCTCCAAGACCTTTGTCACACCCAAAGGCCCCTTCCAAGCACTGAACCAGGTCAACCTGGACATCGAGGAGGGCGAATTCTTCGGGCTTCTCGGCCCCAACGGTGCCGGTAAAACCACACTCATCAGCATTTTGGCCGGCCTGGCACGCGCCACCAGCGGGCGTGTGCTGGTGCAGGGCAGTGATGTGCAGACGCACTTTGCCGAGGCCCGGCGCAAGCTGGGGGTGGTGCCGCAAGAGCTGGTGTTCGATCCGTTTTTCAACGTGCGCGAGGCGCTGCGCTTTCAGTCGGGCTATTTTGGCGTGAAGAACAACGACGCCTGGATTGACGAACTGCTGGCCAACCTGGGCCTGTCGGACAAGGCCAACGCCAACATGCGCCAGCTGTCGGGCGGCATGAAGCGCCGCGTGCTGGTGGCGCAGGCGCTGGTGCACAAGCCGCCCATCATCGTGCTCGACGAGCCCACGGCCGGCGTGGACGTGGAACTGCGCCAGACCCTGTGGCATTTCATCGCCCGCCTGAACAAGGAAGGCCACACCGTGCTGCTCACCACCCATTACCTTGAAGAAGCCGAGGCCCTGTGCGGCCGCATCGCCATGCTCAAGGCCGGGCGGGTGGTGGCGCTCGACCGCACGTCGGAGCTGCTCAAGGCGGCCTCGGGCAGCGTGCTGCAGTTCAAGACCGATGCGTTGCTGCCACCATCTCTGGCGGCTGTGGCGCGTGTCACCGGCCGCATTGTGCAGCTGCCTGCGCACGACGCGGCCGAGATTGAAAGCCATCTGGCCGCCCTGCGCGTGGCGGGCGTGGAAGTGCAGGACATGGAGATCCGCCGGCCGGACCTGGAAGACGTATTCCTGCAAGTCATGTCGGGCACGTCGGCTTCAAACATCCGTATGGAAGGGGTTGCGCTATGACCGGCTGGCAAACCCTGTTCTACAAGGAAGTGCTGCGCTTTTGGAAGGTGAGCTTCCAGACCGTGGCGGCGCCCGTGCTCACCGCCGTGCTCTACCTGCTGATCTTTGGCCATGTGCTCGAAGACCATGTAAAGGTGTATGACCGCATCAGCTACACCGCTTTTCTGGTGCCGGGGCTGGTGATGATGAGCGTGCTGCAAAACGCCTTCGCCAACAGCTCATCGAGCCTGGTTCAGAGCAAGATCATGGGCAGCCTGGTGTTTTTGCTGCTCACGCCACTGTCGCACTGGGCCTGGTTTGTGGCGTATGTGGGCTCGTCCGTGGTGCGCGGGCTGGTCGTGGGGCTGGGGGTATTCATTGTGACCCTGGCGTTTGCGCGGCCTGAGTTTGCTGCGCCGCTGTGGATTGTGGTTTTTGCATTTCTGGGCGCGGCCCTGCTGGCCACGCTGGGGCTGATTGCCGGGCTGTGGGCCGACAAGTTCGACCAGATGGCGGCGTTCCAGAACTTTGTCATCGTGCCCATGACGTTTCTGTCGGGCGTTTTTTATTCAATCCAGTCGCTGCCGCCTTTCTGGCAGACCGTGAGCCACCTGAATCCTTTTTTCTACATGATTGACGGCTTTCGCTATGGCTTTTTCGGCCAGAGCGACACTTCTCCCTGGCTCAGCCTGGGCATCGTGGGCATTGCTTGGCTGGCCGTGAGCCTTTTTGCCGTGCACCTGCTGCGCATCGGCTACAAAATTCGGAACTGACATGACTGCAGACCAACTTAAAGACATCATCGCCGCAGGCCTGGCCTGCGAACACATCACGCTGGAGGGCGACGGCCGCCACTGGTATGCCACCATCGTCTCGGCCGAGTTCGAGGGCAAGCGGGCCATTCAGCGTCACCAGCGCGTATATGCCACGTTGGGCGCCAAGCTGGCCAATGACGAAGTGCATGCCCTGTCGATGAAAACCTTCACGCCCGCAGAGTGGGCGACGCAGGCACAGTGAATAGTGGATTGGCGCTCTTAAATTAATAGCTGTTAGCGCTTTATTCATAAGCGCTGGAAGCACTTTTCATACATATTTCTGACTTTTGCGATGGACAAACTCCTGATCCGCGGCGGACGCACCCTCCATGGCGAGGTGCTGGTCTCTGGCGCCAAGAACGCCGCCTTGCCGGAGTTGTGCGCCGCACTCCTCACAGCCGAGCCGGTGACGCTGCTGAATGTTCCCCAGTTGCAGGATGTGAGCACCATGCTCAAGCTCATCCGCAACATGGGCGTGACGGCCGAGCGGGCTGACGACGGCACGGTGCGCATTGACGCCAGCGCTTTGAACTGGCCCGAGGCCCCTTACGAGCTGGTCAAGACCATGCGCGCCTCGGTGCTGGCGCTGGGCCCGCTGCTGGCGCGCTTTGGCGAGGCCACGGTGTCGCTGCCCGGCGGCTGCGCGATTGGTTCGCGCCCGGTGGACCAGCACATCAAGGGCATGGCCGCCATGGGCGCCGAGATCGTGGTCGAGCACGGCTACATGATCGCCAAGCTGCCCGCAGGCTGGACGCGGCTGAAGGGCGCCCGCATTACCACTGACATGGTCACTGTGACGGGCACCGAAAATTTCATGATGGCCGCTGCGCTGGCCGAGGGCGAGACGGTGCTGGAAAACGCCGCGCAAGAGCCCGAAATTTCGGACCTGGCCGAGATGCTGATCGCCATGGGCGCGAAGATCGAAGGCCACGGCACCAGCCGCATCCGCATCCAGGGCGTCGAGAAGCTGCACGGCTGCACCCACCGCGTGGTGGCTGACCGCATTGAAGCGGGCACCTTCCTGTGCGCCGTGGCCGCCACGGGCGGTGATGTGGTGCTGCGCCATGGCCGCGCCGACCACCTCGATGCCGTCATCGAAAAGCTGCGCGAAGCGGGCGCCAAGGTGCAGGCGGTGGACGGCGGCGTCCGCGTGCAAAGCACTGGCGGCGCCACGCTCAAGGCCCAGGGCTTTCGCACCACCGAATACCCCGGTTTCCCCACCGACATGCAGGCCCAGTTCATGGCGCTCAACTGCATCGCCCAGGGCACGGCCACGGTGACCGAAACGATTTTTGAAAACCGCTTCATGCACGTCAACGAGCTGGTTCGCCTGGGCGCCAAAATCCAGGTGGACGGCAAGGTGGCGGTCATCGAGGGGGTGCCTCGCCTGTCCGGCGCCACGGTGATGGCGACCGACCTGCGCGCCTCGGCCAGCCTGGTCATCGCGGGCTTGGTGGCTGATGGCGAAACCATGGTGGACCGCATCTACCACCTCGACCGTGGCTACGACTGCATGGAAGCCAAACTGCGCGGCATCGGTGCCGACATTGAGCGAGTGGCATGAAGGACATCCCCCTGAGCGGCTTCGCCGCTTCCCCCTTCTCTCACGCTGCGCGTGGGAAGGGGGACGACGCCCGTGCACGCGAGCGAAGCGCCGCTTACGCGGCTTGGCGGCCCTTGCACGGCGTCCCCGGCATAGGGCGCGCACAAATCGCAGTGCAGTAGCAGGCAAGAAACAGTGGAGTAATTAAAAACATGACGATGATCACCCTGGCGCTTTCCAAGGGCCGCATCTTTGAAGAAACCCTGCCGCTGCTGGCTGCTGCGGGCATCGAGGTGCTGGAAGACCCCGAAAAGTCGCGCAAGCTCATCCTGCCCACCAACCAGCCTGACGTGCGCGTGGTGCTGGTGCGAGCGTCCGATGTGCCCACCTATGTGGAATACGGCGGCGCGGATTTGGGCGTGACGGGCAAGGACACCCTGATCGAGCATGGCAGCCAGGGCCTGTACCAGCCGCTGGATCTGCGCATTGCCAAATGCCGCGTGAGCGTGGCCGTGCGCCAGGACTTTGACTACCAGCGCGCCGTCAAGCAGGGTTCCCGCCTGAAGGTGGCCACCAAGTACACCTCCATCGCCCGCGAATTCTTTGCGACCAAGGGCGTGCACGTGGACATGGTCAAGCTCTACGGCAGCATGGAGCTGGCCCCGCTCACCGGCCTGGCCGACGCCATCGTCGATCTGGTCTCCACCGGCAACACCCTCAAGGCCAACCATTTGGTGGAGGTGGAGCGCATCATGGACATCAGCTCGTTCCTGGTGGTCAACCAGGCGGCGCTCAAGCTCAAGCGCGAACCGCTGCGCCGCATCATCAATGCCTTTGCCTCGGCCATTCCGGCAGAGCAAAACTGAAACCTGAACTGCAACGCACTATGAAATTGGTAGCTGCTCCCGCTCGTCTGTCCACCGCTGCAGCCACTTTTGAGGCTGATTTTGCAGCCCGCCTGCATTGGTCTGCCGACACCGACGCGGCCATCGAGCAGCGCGTGGCCGACATCCTGGCCGACGTGCAGCAGCGCGGCGATGCAGCGGTACTGGAATACACCCAGCGCTTTGATGGCCTGCAGGCCGACTCCATGGCGGCGCTGGAGCTGACGCAGGCAGAGCTCAAGACCGCTTTCGACGCCATTCCCGCCGTGCAGCGCGACGCGCTGCAGGCCGCCGCTGCCCGCGTGCGCCGCTACCACGAGGCACAAAAAAAGGCCTCGGGCGAGAGCTGGAGCTACCGCGACGAAGACGGCACGTTGCTGGGTCAGAAGGTCACGCCGCTGGACCGCGTGGGCATCTATGTGCCCGGTGGGAAGGCCGCTTATCCGAGCAGCGTGCTCATGAACGCCATCCCTGCCCATGTGGCGGGTGTGGGCGAGATCATCATGGTAGTGCCCACGCCGGCCCGCAGGGACGGCCCTTGGCCATCCCCCAAGGGCGAGAAAAACGCCCTGGTGCTGGCCGCCGCCTACGTGGCGGGCGTCACCCGCGCCTTTACCATCGGCGGCGCCCAAGCTGTGGCCGCGCTGGCTTACGGCACGGCCACCGTGCCCAAGGTGGACAAGATCACCGGCCCCGGCAACGCCTATGTGGCCAGCGCCAAAAAGCGCGTGTTCGGCACCGTGGGCATCGACATGATTGCGGGCCCGAGCGAAATTTTGGTGCTGGCCGACGGTACCACCCCGCCCGACTGGGTGGCCATGGACCTGTTCAGCCAGGCCGAACACGACGAGCTGGCGCAAAGCATTCTGCTGTGCCCCGATGCCGCCTATATCGATGCCGTACAAGAGGCCATCGACCGCCTGCTGCCCACCATGCCGCGCGCCGAGATCATTGCCAAAAGCCTCACGGGCCGTGGCGCACTGATCCTCACGAAGGACATGGAAGAGGCCTGCGCCATCAGCAACCGCATCGCGCCCGAGCACCTGGAAGTGAGCAGCAACGACCCGCACCGCTGGGAACCACTGCTGCGCCACGCAGGCGCCATTTTTCTGGGTGCCTACACGTCCGAGAGCCTGGGCGACTACTGCGCAGGCCCCAACCATGTGCTGCCCACCAGCGGCACGGCGCGGTTCAGTTCGCCACTGGGCGTGTATGACTTTCAAAAGCGCAGCAGCCTGATCGAGGTGAGCGAAGCCGGTGCGCAGACGCTGGGCCAGATCGCCAGCGTGCTGGCCCATGGCGAAGGCCTGCAAGCCCACGCGCGGGCGGCGGAGATGCGGCTCAAGCCGTCGCCAAAGCAAGCGCAAGGCTGACGAGGCCTTTATGCACGATGTCCGGATGGATGCCGTGCCCATGACCAGCCCCTTTCTTGTGGCCCCCAACGCACTGGACACTGCCGAATGAACTCCCCCGCCGCTCCATCGACACCCCTCAACGCGCTGGCCCGCATCCGCCCCGACGTGCGCGCCATGCACGCGTATGGTGTGCAGCCCTCCACCGGCATGCTCAAGATGGACGCGATGGAAAACCCGTTTCGCCTGCCCGCGCATCTGCAGGCGGCGCTCGGCCAGCGGCTGGGCGCGCTGGCGCTCAACCGCTATCCGGGCGACCGCGTGCTGGTCCTGAAGGCTGCGCTGGCAAAGTACGCCGACATGCCCGAGGGCTATGGCATCGTGCTGGGCAACGGTTCGGACGAACTCATCACCTTGCTGGCCCTGGCCTGCGCGCAACCTGGCACGGGCCAGCGCGCCACCATGCTCGCGCCCATGCCTGGCTTTGTGATGTATCCGCTGTCTGCACAACTGCAGGGCCTGGACTTCGTGGGCGTGCCGCTCACTTCCGACTTCGAGCTGGATGAGCCCGCCATGCTGGCCGCCATCGCCAGGCATCAGCCTGCCATTACCTACATTGCTTACCCCAACAACCCCACGGCCACGCTGTGGGACGAGGGCGCGGTGCAGCGCATCATCGATGCCGCTGGTGCGCAGGGCGGCATCGTGGTGATGGACGAGGCCTACCAGCCCTTTGCCAGCCGCACCTTTATCGACCGCATGCGCGCCGAGCCCGCACGCAATGCCCATGTGCTGCTCATGCGCACGCTCAGCAAGTTTGGCCTGGCGGGTGTCCGCCTGGGATACCTCATCGGCCCGGCTGCGCTGGTGGCCGAGATCGACAAGGTGCGCCCGCCCTACAACGTGAGCGTGCTCAATTGCGAGGCGGCGCTGTTTGCGCTCGAGCATGCCGACGTGTTTGCCGCGCAGGCCGCCGAACTGGTGGCCCAGCGCACGGTGCTGGTGAACGCGCTGCGCCAGATGCCCGGCATTGAAAAATGCTGGGACAGCGAGGCCAACATGGTGCTGGTGCGCGTGGCCGATTCCGCACGGGCGTATGAGGGCATGAAGGCGCGCAAGGTGCTGGTCAAGAACGTTTCTACAATGCACCCATTGCTGGCCAACTGCCTGCGCCTCACGGTGGGCACGGCCGAAGACAACGCACAGATGCTGGCTGCACTCCAGGCTTCCTTATGACTTCCTCCGCACTCGTCACCTCTACCGCCCCTGATTCCCTGGCCGACCGCATTGCCGAGGTCAGCCGCAACACCGCGGAAACCCGCATCAGCGTGCGCGTCAACCTCGACGGCACCGGCCAGGCCAAGCTGCACACAGGCATCGGGTTTTTTGACCACATGCTCGACCAGATCGCACGCCACGGCCTTATCGACCTGGACATCGACTGCGCTGGCGACCTGCACATCGACGGCCACCACACGGTCGAAGACGTGGGCATCACGCTGGGACAGGCTTTTGCGCGCGCCGTGGGCGACAAGAAGGGCATCCGCCGCTATGGCCACGCCTACGTGCCGCTCGATGAAGCGCTGTCGCGCGTGGTGGTCGATTTTTCGGGCCGCCCGGGCCTGCACATCGACGTGAAATTCACGGCGGGCAGCATCGGCCAGCTCGACACGCAGCTGGTATACGAGTTCTTCCAGGGCTTTGTGAACCACGCGGGCGTCACGCTGCACATCGACAACCTCAAGGGCATCAACGCACACCACCAGTGCGAAACGATCTTCAAGGCGTTCGGGCGCACGCTGCGCGCGGCGCTGGAGCGCGATCCCCGCTCGGCGGGTGTCATCCCCTCCACCAAGGGTTCTTTGTGAGTTTTTTGGGTCAAATCGGGCTCTAGCCCTTAATGGATAAGCGCTAGCAGCTATGAATATAGAAGCAAAAACCGTTGCGGTGGTTGATTACGGCATGGGCAACCTGCGCTCGGTGTCGCAGGCTGTGCAGGCCGCCGCCCACGACACGGGCTGGACCGTGGTGGTCACTTCTCGTCCGGAAGACGTGCGCGCTGCGCAGCGCATTGTGCTGCCGGGCCAGGGCGCCATGCCCGACTGCATGCGCGAATTGCGCGAGTCGGGCCTGCAGGAATCGGTGCTCGAAGCTGCCGCCACCAAACCGTTGTTTGGCGTGTGCGTGGGCATGCAGATGCTGCTGGACCACAGCGCCGAGGGCCCTGCCGAGGGTGTGCCGGGCTTGGGCCTCATCCCGGGCGATGTGCTCAAGTTCGACCTGGCGGGCAAAACCCAGCCCGACGGCAGCCGTTTCAAGGTGCCCCAGATGGGCTGGAACCAGGTGCGCCAGGTGCCGCACGCCCACCATGCAGGTGGTGCCGTGCACCCGGTTTGGGCGGGCGTGCCCGACAACAGCTACTTTTATTTCGTGCACAGTTTTTATGCCGTGCCGCGAGATGCGGCCCACTGTGCAGGGCAAGCTGACTACGGCGGCTGGTTCGCAGCCGCCATTGCGCGCGATAATATTTTTGCCACGCAGTTTCACCCCGAAAAAAGCGCGGAGCACGGATTGGCCCTGTACCGCAATTTTCTGCACTGGAATCCCTGATATTTTTCACCCCGTTCGGGCCGAGTCGTGACTCGCCCTTTTTCTCCCGAACCTCACCACCATGCTGCTCATCCCCGCCATCGATCTCAAGGACGGCCACTGCGTTCGCCTCAAGCAAGGCGACATGGACCAATCCACCACCTTTGGCGAAGACCCCGCCGCCATGGCCCGCAAATGGGTGGGGCAGGGCGCGCGTCGCCTGCATCTGGTGGACCTGAACGGCGCCTTTGCAGGCGTGCCCAAGAACTACGCTGCCATCAAATCCATCCTCAAAGAGGTGGGCGACGAGATCCCGGTGCAGCTGGGCGGCGGCATCCGTGACCTGGACACCATCGAGAAATACATCGACGGCGGCCTGCGCTACGTGATCATTGGCACGGCAGCGGTCAAGAACCCCGGCTTCCTCAAAGATGCCTGCAGCGCCTTTGGCGGCCACATCATCGTGGGCCTGGACGCCAAGGACGGCAAGGTGGCCACCGACGGCTGGAGCAAGCTCACCGGCCACGAGGTGGTGGACCTGGCCAAGAAGTTCGAGGACTGGGGCGTCGAATCCATCATCTACACCGACATCGGCCGCGACGGCATGCTCTCGGGCATCAACATCGACGCCACGGTGAAACTGGCGCAGGCGCTTTCCATTCCGGTGATCGCCTCGGGTGGCCTGTCGAACATGGCCGACATCGAGCAGCTGTGCGCCGTGGAGCACGAAGGCGTCGAAGGCGTGATCTGCGGCCGGGCCATCTACAGCGGCGACCTCGACTTCGCCGCTGCCCAGGCGCGTGCCGACGTGCTGGGCCATGCGGCCTGACCCTGCGGTTGCCAAAAACTCCCTGGAGACATTGCAGGGCCAGCCCTCCATCCGCCTGAGCACCGCCCAGGGCGACACCGCACTGGTGGCCCTGCATGGCGCCCAGGTGCTGTCGTGGGTGGCCGGTGGGCGAGAGCGCCTTTACCTGAGCCCGCAGGCCATATTCGACGGCCAGTCGGCCATTCGCGGCGGCATTCCGCTGTGCTTTCCCCAGTTCAACCAGCGCGGGCCGCTGCCCAAGCATGGCTTTGCGCGCAATCTGGCGTGGGCGGCGCAGGCGCCCTTGTCGGACACCGAACAAGACGCCACTGTGCTGCGCCTTCGACTGCACAGCAGTCCAACCACCCGGGCCATCTGGCCACACGACTTCAAGGCCCAGCTTGCGCTGACACTGGGCGAGGGGTTGCTGCGTGTTCAGCTGGATGTGTGCAACACCAGCAAAACTCTGTGGGAGTTCACCGCGGCATTGCACACCTATCTGGCGGTCGATGCGGTCGAAAGCACCCGTCTGGAGGGGCTGGAGGGGTGCGCACGATGGGATGCGGTGCGGGACCAGCATGGCCTCCAGTCTGGTGCGGTGACCATTGCCGGTGAGTACGACCGTGTTTTCCGTGCGCCAGTGCAGCCCATGCGGCTGCACGACGGCCCGCACAGCCTGCAGATCAGCCAGAGCCAGAGCCTGGGCAGCACCGTGGTGTGGAACCCCGGTGCCAGCCTGAGTTCGCGTTTGCCAGATCTGCCCGCCGACGGCTACCGATCCATGCTCTGCGTGGAGGCAGCACAGATCGATGAACTCGTGCCCTTGGCGCCAGCAGAGCGGTGGCAGGGCTGGCAAGAGCTCAGGGTGCTTTGAGAACAGAACCTATGGGCAACCAGGGAGCGCTTGCCCCTGGTTGATGGCTTCCACGGTCTCCAGCAAACGCGTCCAGTAGCTGGGCAGGGTGGCCCACGGATTGCCTGTGCCTGTGGCGTAGTCGAAAACGCGGTCGGTGGCATAGACCATGCCCGCATTCGCCAGTGGCGTGGCGGCGGTGGCCACAATGCCTTGCATGGCTTGGCATGTCATCACGTTGTGGGCCAGCATGGCCTGGGTGCTGTTGGGCCGCGAATACAGCCAATCTGCGGTCTGCCGTGGGTCGTAGCTGGCGTAGCCCGCTCCTGTGCCCTCAAAGGTGACGACTGCATCAACAACGCCAGCGTACCCTTCGGCGGGAACCGTGCCGGGGTTGCCCAGTATGCGCAGGCCCGGATCCCGGGACTGGATGTGGTCGTAAATCTCCCGGTAGAAACCGATCCTGGCGGGATCGGCGGCCATTTCGTCCAGAAAAATGCCGCTGATCAGGCTGCGCCCATAAAGGTCCAGGTAGCGGTCGATGTTGGCCTTGATGTCGGAGACGGAGCGCGCCCCCGTGCCATAGCGGGTGTAGACATAGCCCAGTAAACGTCCGCCTGCTCCGACAAAATCTTGTGCGGCTAGCAGGTATCGGGGTTCAGTGCTGTTGAAAATGCCGTTGGCGGGGTTGAGGATGGCGGTGACCTTCAGCCCGGGATGGGCGAGTGCGCTGGCGGTCATTCGGTCCCAGTCGGAGCCCCCTGTCGAGGGGTAAAAATACGCCGGAACCAGAATCTCCAGCGGGGCTGGCGGCTGGCGCACGTAAACGGTTTGCGATGAAGTGCCGGTGGCGCCCGAGAACGTGGCAGTGGCCGTGAACGTCTGCTTGCCTGGCGTCGAAGCGGTCAGTGTCGTGCTGGCCGTGCCGCCATGTGTCAAGGTACTGGCGGTGGCAAAGCTGCCTGCCGAGGCGAAGAAATTCACGGTCGTGCCATCGGGTGCCGATGCGCCATTCACGGTGACGCGAGCGCTCACGGCAATGGGGGTGTTGAGGCTGAAAACCTGATTGGCAGCGGCTGGGGCAGCAATGCTCACGCTGAGCGCAGGGGTGGGGGTTTCCGAGCCGCCGCCGCAGGCAGATAAAAATGTTACCAGGCAGAGCATGCCGGCCTGAACGCGGGGAGAAATTTGGTAAGGCATGGCGGCAGGCTCCGTGCAGGTTGGTGAGGGCAGCCTATTGAAGCATGAAGGTTTCGTATTCGAGCCGGTTGAACTGGCGTGTGAGCAATGCCAGGCCGGTGCACAGCGTGATCAGCATGGCCAGCGCGAAGCCATAGCCGTAGAGCGCAGCCCCGAAATACTGTGTGAATGCGGTCAGGACAATGTTCAGCAACACCGCCTGCACGCAAAGGATCAGCACAATGCGGCGCTGATCCAGATAGAAGAAGACGTTCAGGATGGCCATCAGACCCACCTGCAGGCCGGCGCCGACGACCTGCACCTGGAGCAGGGGCAGATACAGCTGGGAGATGCCCAGCGCGTTGAGCAGCGACGGGCCAGCGACGAGCGTCACAAGTACCGCAAGGGTCTGTATCTTGGCGATCTCGCCCAGGCCTTGCTGGGTTGAATACACCATTTCGTCGCGCATGGACTCGATGTATTCCAGCGATCCGCCGCTGCGCACAGCGTCGTAGAACTTGTCATAGAACTCGACGAAATCGGTCTCGATGCGGACCAGAAAAACGGCCATGCCGGGAATGATGGACAGGTAGGAAAGAAAGACCGGCAGGTCGTAGATCAGCGAGGCGCGCAGTACACCGATGATGGCCTCCGAGGTGGGTGCAAAGTACCAGAACATGAACTTGTCCACCCAGATGCCGAAGTTGTAGAGAAAGCCTACGGCGATGAGGGATGGATAGAGCATGCTGCGCTGCGCGAAGTCAAAAGCGATCAGGCGGCCTTGGGGATTGAATTCGCGCACGATGAGCAGCCACATGCCCATGAGCAGCACCAGGTTGCCCAGCACGAAGCCGCCGAGCAGTCCGGCCAGACCCCAGGGGCGCATGAGCAGGGAGGCAGCCACGATGATGACGTAGGCGCTGCCGAATAGCACCGTGATGGCTTTGTAGCGCTTCATGCCGGACAACAAGATGGTCAGTATCCAGACGCCGCACATCACCGTGAATCCCGCCAGCATCAACAGGCGGTACACCAGCGCTTGTCCTGGCAGCAGCAAAAAAAGCGCAAGCGTGCCGAGCACGCTTGCGACAGCCACCACCACCAGCAGCAGTCCGTGCAGGTTGGGCAGGATGAGGTCCTTGCGTTTTTCAAACAGTCGGTCAGAGACGAAACGTGTAAACGCCAGTTGCACGAACCCCGTGAGGATCAGGCTGCCGGCCACGAGGTAGGTCACCGAGGTCTGGAACTGCGTAACCAGATAGGACGGCACCACCACGCTGGCGCTGAAAATGCCCACCAGCAGGATGCCGACGATGGAGAAAACCCACGGCCCGGAGCCGATCACGCCCGCATAGGCGTAAGCCTCGATGAGCCCCACCAGCGTGTTTTTGCGCAGTAGGCGGCGCAGTTCGAAACCAATGCCTGCCATCAGACGGGCTCTTTCTGGCCCTGGAGGGCTTTGTCGTACACGCTGCGATAACGGTCGAACATCATGGTGTCGGTGTAGTAACGTTCCACGCGGGCCATGGCGGCGGCGCTGGCGCTGTTCCAGGCGGTGGTGTCCGACAGCAGCGCGATGGAGGCGTCGGCCAGGGCCTGCGGATCTGCGATAGGGACCACGGCACCACTGTTGCCGAGTGCACGGTCGTCATCGCCCAGCCCTTCGATCAGTTGGCGGCAGGAACCCACGTCGGTGGAGACCGTTGGCACACCGGCTGCGTAGCCCTCCAGAATCACCAGGGGCAATGCTTCGCTGATGGATGAAAGCACCACCAGGCCGATTTGGGGCATGAGGTTTTCCACGCGCTGAAATCCCAGAAATTTCACATGCTCCTGCAGGCCCAGGCTTTGGACCAGGTTCTGACATTCCTGTGCATACTGCGGGTCTTCTTCGGCGGGGCCTGCGATCCAGCCCTCGGCGGCGGGCATCTGGTTGACCACGCGGCGCATGGCGCGAATAAAGGTCTTGATGTCCTTGATGGGCACCACGCGGCCGATCAGGCACAGCACGGGCGGGGGCGTCGCGGGGCGCAATTGGCGCAGCGGTGCAAAGCGGGCAAGGTTGATTCCGTTGGGGATGTTGAAGGTGCGCGAAGCCTCGGCACCATCATGGATCTGGCGCAGGCGGTTGGTTTCGTAGAGCGCAATGATGGGGTCGGCGGCGTCATAGCAGTAGCGCCCCATCCACTCAAAGAAGCGTATCCACATCTGCCGGAAGTAGGACAACTCTGTCGGGTCGCGCTGGAATACGTTGCGGTTGTCCCGGATCCATTCACTTTTGAGCAGATCGATCTGGCGCTCTTTGGTGTAGATGCCATGCTCCGACAGTGCCATGGGCAGTCCGCGGGCCTCGTGCAGCAGCGCGCCCAGAAAGCCTGCATAACCTGTCGAGGCGCTGTGCAAAACGCGGACCGGCAGCAGCTGCTGCGCCACTTTTGCCAGCATCCACAGGGGCTGAAACATGATGCGCACGGTCCAGAAATAGTCTACGAACGATGGATCGGTGCAATAGCGCCGGTAGGTGTCGCACATCAGTTCCCATGAACGCTCGCTGTAAAGGAAATCGTCGATTTGCAGCTTCCCGCCCGGCATCATTTCGCGGGTGAGGCTGCGCAGCGTTTTCAAGGTCTGGGCAGTGTCGGCCTCGCCGTGGCGCAGGCATTCCACCAGGGAAGTCGCCATGGCAAACGCGAACTCGTTTCCGCGCCGCGCGACGGGCAGTCCTCGCGCAGAAAGATCGTCGTAGAGGAAGTGCTCCTCGAAGTGCACCACATTGGCAGGCAGTTCGTATTTGAAGCCGTTGTAGTCAGAGCGGCGGCTTCCAAGAAAAACGATGGCGTAGCGGTACTCGGGGTAGGCTCGGACAATCTGATTGATCCAGCTGGAAACGCCGCCGCTGACATAGGGGAAGGTTCCCTCCAGGAGCAGTGCAATGTCTGCCTCCCGGGCCTTGGGGTGTGGGGTGCCGGACGTCATCGCGCGCTCCAGTAGTCGATGACAGGGCGCAGCCGTGGCAGTGCGCTCCACTGGTCCAGCCGCTGCATGATTTCACGTGTGCGGGCGAAGTCCCGCTGCTCAAAACTCAGCTCGGCCTGGTAGGGTAATACGCGCGTAGCGGGCAGTCCCAGCGAATGCGCCTTTTCGTAGGCTTCTGCGGCTTCTTCCAGGCGTCCGAGAGCGTGCAAAAGCAGGCCTCGGCGCAGACAAAGTTGGGCGTTGTCGGGCTGGAGCGCCAATGCAATTTCGCAATAGCGCAGAGATTCCTGGCTGACGTATTCACGCAGGTCCCCCTGGGCCAGGCCTTGGTAGATGAATTCCCAGTAGAGGTCGGACAGGTTTTGTGCGGCTTTCAGGGTCAGCGGCCCCGGGTGTTCCTGTCCCTCGGTGGCCAGTGCAACCCGCCAAGCCTGGAGTTCATGGTCTACCGATCGGCTGATGCGTTGCTCCAGTGTGTCCAGCATGCCGTAGGCCAGCAGACGCAGGTCTTCGCTGGTGTCGTTCAAAATATTGCGCAACAAGGGAGATGCCACCCGGCCCGAAACGTGCTGCAAGGACACCATGGCACGCATGCGGGAGTCCATGGGGACCTCCGTGTTGCCCAGAAATGACCGTAGCCCTGTCTGGCGGAACCCCCCTTTGACGCGCTGATGTTGATCGAATTCAGGCAGTTGCAGCGAGTCAAAATGGCTGTGCGTGGCGGGGGAACGGTAGTAACGCAGTACCAGTAATCCCGCAAAGACGCCCAGGAAACCCGCAATCGGCACGGTGTAGCTGCACAGCGCTAAAAACGCGAGGATGGGCGTTCGTGGGCGCGCCTGCTCTCCGCGCAGGAGCGGCAGAATCAACAGGGCCAGCAATGTGCTGGCAATGGCATGGGCAATCAGATAGCTGATCAGGGCAGCGTCAGAATGGCTGTTAAACAGCACGGGGCCGCTCCAGGCGGCCAGTTCCATCAACACGGCCGACAGGCCGAGTTTGGTGCTAAGCATGCGCGATTCCGTGCAGGCGCTGCAACGTGGCCAGAGGCGGAGTAGTGCCCAGTGGCAGCTGGTGCGGGAAAACGCCGGCGTCGGCGAGTGAAATGCCCTCCTTCTGGTGGATCCAGCGCTCCAGCCGGGCCAGAAAGCCCTCTGCAGTGGACGCATCGCCCAGTGGCATCAGCACGGCCAGCACCTGGCGGCCGGGGCCTTGAATCAGCCAGGTTTCATCCATCAGCCGCCGCTGGCGCAACAGTTGTTGCGGCATGTCGCGCTCAACGGCAGAGGGGGTGAACTCCAGTGCCACGATGATGCTGGGCACGCCAGCTTTTTGGTGCATGCGCCACAGGCGATGCGTCTCAAATGCAAACTCTGATGGGCATGCGGGGAGAGCCTGCTGCAGTGGCTGGGCCAGTGCCTGGGTGGACAGTCCGTCGGTGTAGTAACCCAGCAGCAGGTTGATGGTCTGCAGGTTCTCTTCTTGCACCGAGAAAAATGGCATCTCATCGATCAGCAATATGCCGTAGATATCGCCGCCCAGGTCCAGCAAGGGGGCTGCTACAAGATAGCGGCTGGTTTGTTGCTCCGCAGTCACTTGGGCAACGTGGCAGAGTTTTCCCGTCTCCAGGGCCTGGCGTACCAGCGGGTCTTCACCGTGCAGGGCGATGGGAGATCCGATGCGGGCCAGGGGTTCGGCTGCAAGTTGCTGGTTTTCCAAGTGATACAGCGCCGCAGCACTGATTTGGCAATATTGCGCCAGAAGGCGTAGCAGGGTTTGTGCGTCGGCTTGCACGCTGCCCAGCCCGCGCAGGGTTTTGAGTGCGTCGCGCATCGACATGGGGCGCCCTATCAGCTCCTGTTCCAGCCGGTCATGGGACAGTCGCAGCACGTAATACTGGCGAATCAGGTGCTCCATGCGCTGGTTCAAGTAATGCTGCACTGTCTCAGCGCGCCGGGTTCGGGCCCTCCACAGGCTGGAGAACTCGCCCACCAGCATCACGATGATCAGGCCGCCCAGAAAAAAAACTTGGGGAAACTGGTCGAAATGCCCACGGTTCAAGGCCAGCCAGCTCGCCAGCAGCACCGCCGCCGCGCTCAGCCCGGCCAATGGACCATAACGCAGCGCCACAAGTACCGGTGCAAGCCATGTCCAATGGAATTCCGAATGAATCCACAAAGGGTCTTGCGGGTTGACAAGCAAGCCAATGGCCAGGGCGACCAGCGGAATCAGCAAGATTTCGAGCAGCACAACCCATGGAGCAACGCCGGTAGCCGTCAGCTTGCCCAGTGGGGACCCCGTGTAGCCTACGTTGTTGGGCGTTCTGGGCAGGTGCTGGGGTTCCGGGGCATTGGGTTGATCCCTGGTGGTCGCAGTGGGCATGGCAAGGGAGCGATTCTTCAGCGCGCGCCGGCAAGTCCGGATTGAAGCAACTCACGAATGAGCTTCTGCCCCACGGCGGACAGGGCTTCCCGGCTCCAGCCGCTCTTGCCGCCCGCACCGCTCCAGAGCGTGTCGCCCGTACCTACGTCAATGATTTGCAGGGTGATGCCAGCAGCCGGCTCCCCATCCACGCCCACTTTGTAGCGCCATTCATCCACAGCACCGACGACGGCGTAACGCACCTTCTGTTCGCGGGCCCAGGCCAGTGCTTCCTCCAGCCGTCGCGGCGAACCCGCGTCGAACAGAGCTTCTTGCTGCGTGTTGCCCTGGTAGCGCTTGACCCGGCCCACGCCCTGGGCGTGCAGCAGGGCCTCGGCAATGGCCTCGGCGCGGTTGCCCGCCAAGGGTGTCTCGGTGTGGTTGGCAAAGGGGAGCACCGCCCAGGTGGCGGCGCTCTCCAGCGCGGGTGGCTTGCCGCGATCAACCGTAGAGCAAGCCGCCAGCAGGGCCAGCAATGCGGTGCAGGCCAGGGTTTTTAGTCGGGGCAAGGGGCGGGATGTGTGGCGCATGGTGATGTACCTTGAAGGGGGGGGGGGTCAGTAATGGTTGCGGTAGATCAGCTGAATTTCGCGGGTCAGGCCGGGTGACTGCGCTCCGGACTTGCCCACGCTCCAGAGCAGGCTCAGGTGGTCGGTGCCCAGCACGCTGCCAGCCAACCCCAGACGCACGCTGTAGCCAGGGCCTTGCTGGCTATGCCATGTGCGTGCAATAGCCGCAAAGGGGCGCATCGCCCGCGTGTAATCACGTTCAAAGCGCATGTTGGTGGTCAGCTGTACGCCATAAAAGTTGAAATTGTCGGGCAGGAAGTAGCCTGCCCCCGCCGGCAGGGCCTGTGGCGGCAGGTAGCGAATGTACGCAAGGTCTGCGCCGGCCAGCCCCGCCGGATCGTTGCGGCGGTAGGCATGGCTTGACCAGAACGCGCCAACGCCCACCGTGGGGGCATCCAGCCGGTAGGTATGGGTGTAGCTGAGGGAGGTGTTACGGCCGCTGCCGAGGTGGCCGCCAGTCTGCAGCTGGTACTTGTCGCGCCAGTGCTCGATAACGAACTGGTCGAGCCTTGTGGGCTGGTAGCGCAGGCTGGCACCCAGGCGGTTTTTCATGCCACCCATGCGCAAAACGAGGCTTTCCTGGGTCGGCAACTGTGTACCCAGGTCCAGTCGCAACGCCAGCCGGTCATCCAGGCGCAGTTCCTGTTCGAGCTGCAAGGGGGTGTAGCCGGTCAGGCTTTCTCGTCGGGCGAGGCGCACCAGGGTGCTTCCGTTGTTGTGCAGCCAGCGCAACTCTGCCTGCAGCGCATTCTCTGGCGAGGGGTTGTAGACGGTTTGGGGGGCAGGGGCGCGCCGGTCAATATTCTGGAGCTTGAGGTCCAGGAAAAGCCGGGGATTGAGTGCCAGATGCCATTGCGCACTGGTTTCGCGTTCGTTGACACCGTCGAGTTGCCGTGAGGCCGCCTCGGCGCCGGCATGGTCGCTGAACGCCAGCAGGTTCTCTGTCAGCTGCAGGTGGATGGACGAGTCGTCGGGCTGGTCGCCCTGGGTTTCGAAGGCAGCGGTCTGCGCCCGCCGGACGTCGCCCACGGTTGTCGCTGCATTGATGCGGTCATAGCGGGGCAGGCGCTCGTCAAAGGTTTCCAGCAACTGCCCTGTTGCGGCCTTGTCCTTTTCGGCCAGCGCCAAGGTGATATCGGCCCACAAGGGACGGTTGGCGCGCAGGCTGTGGCTGCGCGCATATTGATGCCACAGGAAGCCGCGCTCCGCTGTGTATTCGCCCGCATCCTGCAGCCAGCCGATGGCCGTTTCAGCGGCTGCATTGGAAAGCCCGCCGCGTGCATCGCGATCCAGTCGCAGCAGTTCGCGCAGCGTTTGCAGTCCCGCATCGCCCGGGCGCTGCATGAGTTGCAGGCGCGCGCGGGCCAGGCGCCGCACTTCATCCAGTCCTTCTTCGGTGAGCCAGCGCGCGCGGGCCTGTGCGTGGTCAAGCTGGTGGCCGGGTTCACTCTGGCGGGCCTTTTGCCACTCGGCGGACAGCAAGTGCCTGCGCAGTCGCCAGGCGCGATCGGGATGCTGGTTCTGCTCCAGGATATCGGCGTAGTTCATGAGCCACAGCAGGTCGGTCTGGTGCGATGCAAGCCTTGGCTGAAGGTATCGTTGCAGCGCCACTGTGGGCCGCGAGAGGGCCTGGTGGGCAGAAGCAAGGGCGTCGTGTACCTCCTCGTCCTGGCTCCATTCAGGCTCGTGCCGGGCCAGCAGATCGCGCAAGGCGACGGTGTCGTTGCTGTCGATGAACAGCCACAACAGTGCCTGGCGCATGGCGGACGATTGGGGCGCCGCCCTCAGCCCCGCCTCATAGTACTGGCGAGCCTGTTGGTGCTGACCTGTGTTCTGGTAATAGGTGCCGACCAGTCTCAGGAACTCGGGCTCCTTGCGCAGGCGCGTCAGCGCGCGGCGGCTGGCCTGCGGTGATGGGTCGAGTTGGCCCACCAGGCGCCTGGCGTCGGCCCATTGGTTGCGATTGACATACAGCGTGAGGGCCAGCACCAGGTGGCGTGGCTCGTCGTAGCGATCCCATGCCAGGGTGGCGATGGCAGCGGCTTCCAGCGGATGTTCAGTCTGAAGGATGCGGATCAGGGCGTCAAAATCTCCGATGTCCGCATCCTCCGTGTCCAGCAGCTTCCGGTAGGCCAGCGTTGCCAGGGTGTCCTTTTGCTGTGTGTCCGCGAGCTGAGCGGTGAGGCGCCAGAAGGCTGGTGCATTTTCGGTTTGGGGGGTGACCTTGCTCTGGGCGGCATCGAGCCACGCAAGACCTTGCTGGCCCTGTCCACGCAGCAGCGCCAGGACGGCCGCACGCATGGCCAGTTCCGGGGTGATACGGGCGGGATCTTGGAAAAGCCGTTGCCAGCTTTCGAGGGCGGTTTCAAGGTCGCCGGCCCGCTGGGCCAGGCCTGCCAGCATTTCGAGTGTGCGGGGCGTTGGCGCCTGCTGGCGCAGGTAATCAATGGCGGGCTGGGGTGTGCCAACGCGCTCGTATGCGGCTACGAGCTCCATCATCAAGGTTTCTTTTCCAGGCTTGCGCCTGAGTTCAAAGTGCAGGGCCTCAAGGAGTGCGGCATCGTCAAACTGGCCTGGTGCCAAGCGCAAAACAGCCTGCCAGGCCGCATCTTTCTGGGTGCGCCGCGCCAGCACGAGCCAGTGTTCCAGCGCCACTTCGAGGCGCAGAGTCCATTCCGAGACCTGGGCCATGCGTTCACGCCAGACCATGTTGTGGGGGGCCTGCTGCACGGCTGCCCGCGCTACCAGCCACGCGTCCTCCAGATTCCTGTTTTCCAGAAATACGCTGTATCCCAGGGTGTAGGTTTTGTCGTCAAACGGCAGGCCGGGGCCGGCCTTCGTGTCGGCCATCTGTTTCTGGTTGGTGCGAACGAAGTGCGCGCTGCCCTCGACATATGGACTTGAAGGAGTGCGCAGTAGCGCCGGGTCCAGGAGATAGGCGCGGTCTTCGTAGCGCGGCGAAGGTGCCGGGTTGGCGTTCCGAGCCATAGTGGGTTGCATTGCGAGCGGCATGGATTGCACGGCCTCGGCCACATTCTGTTGCTGCCATTGCAGCATGAGCGCCAGGCGCAGGAGTTGTTTGATGTAACGCTCGGCGATGTCCGGCCGTCCGGCCGCACGCGCCAGCTGCACCACAACGCGCAGGGTTTCGGGGTCGTCATGGAGGTCGCCCAGCTCGCGCTCCGCCAGCTCCAGGGCTGCCTCGGCCCTCCCGCTGGATTGCATCGCTGCCACCGCCGACAGGTAATAGTTTTTGGCACTTTGGGCATCGGGCGCCGACCGACGGGCCAGTATGTAAAGCTCGGCGCAGAGCTGATAGTTCGAGGTTGCGAGGGCTTCGCGTGCGGCGCTTTCGTAAATTGCTGCCGCCTTGCCTGGCTGCTTTTCGCGCAAAGCCAGCGCTCTCAGCAGTGTGATGCCTTCGGCGCGCGCTCCCAGCAAGAAGGCTTGTCGTATCAGTTGCTGATGCTGTGCCAGGGGCCATTCTTCCTGCAGCAGCGCGGTGAGTTGTTGTGTCAGATCCTTGTGCAAGGCGCCACGTGCGGCCTTGTCCTGAGGGGGCGTTTTCTGGTACCTGTTGAACGTGGCTTCCCAGAGGGTCAATACGGCCTCGCGGTGAAGCCGTTGATTGTCGGAGGCGGTGGCGGGTTGCAATGTTTTGCGTACCTGCTCCACTTCGCCTTGCGCCGCCTGGCGCTGGGCCAGCAGCAGCCGCAACTGCGGATTGTCCGGATCACTTCGCAGCAGGTTGTTCAGGTAGGTGGTGGACAAGGCAGAGTCATCCTGGGCACTGGCCAGGCGCCGCTCCAGGTCTTGGCGCGGATACAGCAGCCACAGCGCGGCACAAACCATACCGGCCAGCAGGATCGTCACCCAGTGCGGTGCGAGAACGGGGCGTTCAACGGCCGGGGCAGAGGATCTGGATATGCGCGGAAGCATGGGTCAGCTGGAAGGTCTGGATATCGACTCGTGCGGGAGCGGTCGTGCGAGCGGGCGAAAGCGTCCGTCCGTTGGCTCGGACCTGGCATCTGCTGGATGCCATGGCCACGCCGAATTGCAACGGCACATGCCCCTTGAGTGTGAACTCGGTGCGTGTGCCGTCGGTGCTGCTGCGCCAGTCCTGAACACGAGCATTGGCTTCGTGCAGGTAGGTCTGGGGCAGGGCGGTGGCTGCGTCTTGCGTCTTGAACCAGGCTTGGCCGCCGGCCAGGTGCAGGTAGGTGCCCTCCACGCCCGCGTGGTAGCCAGCCACGTTCTGGCTTTCCGCCAGAGCAGGGGCACCCCATTGGGGGGGCAGCCGCAGGGTGCGCAGCTCGCCCGTGCCGCGCACGCGCCAGCCTTTCCCGTCGCGCGCGATCGTGTAGCCGTAAAAATCCTGCACCTTGCGGATGTATTCCGAGGTGAACACCGGGTGAAGCGGCTGCGACAGAGCCCAGCGATAGACCTTGTGCAGCGCATTCAGACCCGCCCGCTTGCTGGCGGAGTAGGTGTGGTAGTAAATATCGACAGCCTTGATGCGCCGGGGCTTGTCTGTCATCTCAAAGGTTTCAATGGCGCGCTCAAAACCGTAAAAAGGCCCCTGCCAGAGGTTGGTGTAGATGTTCTCGTTGGTGATGGGGGCAAAGACCTGCAGGTATCCGCCCTTGTGAATGCCAGGGCTGCGCACCGCTGTGAGAGAGGGGTGGCTGCGAGAAATGAAGGTGTCGCCGCCGTTCATATTCAGTAGCCCGGCGCGCTCGGCAACAGCCAGTGCTTCGGCGCTGGGGGCCGTGTCGCCCGTCCACAGCATGATGCGCACCGGCTTGCCCGCTGGCGCGAGGCGCTGGCGAATGTAATCCGACGAGCCCACGATTTCACGCTCCAGGTTGAAGGTGTAGCCGGGCAGATCGAGGTGGTAGTCTTTCTGGGTTTCTTCCAGAAAGATGCCATGCTTGTTGCTCTGATCCCACAGGAACGGGTGAGAGAAACTGTGGGTGGCGATTTCGATGTGCGGCAGCCGAAACATGCGCTGGGCGATCTCTTCGAGTTGCGCGCTTTTCTCTGGAAAAAGACCATGCGGTGCCACTTCGGCCTCAATGACCGACATGGTCTGGGGAATGCGGTATTTCTCGAACACTTCCTTGAGTAAAACCTCGGCGGCAAACGGGCTGCCAGCCATTTCGGCCCGTGAGGGAAAGCCGTCGCCATCCACATGCACCATCAGCAGGCGTCGGCCAGTTTCGGTCGTGACGTCTGGCACGGGTAGGGGCTCCAGGCGCAATGACTGGGTCAGAAAAGCAAAGGGATCTATTACCCAGCGTTGCTGCTCCGTACCGGGCAGTTCGGCCACGAGAAAAGGGTTGAGTGCAAAGCCTCCCCAGGGCATGAGTGCGCCACCGACAAAAACTTGGCCGCGCGCGTCCTGCAACTCCACCAGGGGTGTGGCCCCTGCGCCCATGTGTCCCGTCAGTTGCACGGGGGAGTAGTCGCGGCTGGGTGCTGGCGTGGGGGTTTCGAAACCCATCATGGGGTGCTCACGCACGGTGCGTAGTGCACCTAGCGATTCCACGTTCGCTGCCTGAATGCCCATTTGTGCGGTCCAGTCGCGGTCGGGCTGATAACCAAAGTCTTCCATGACGGTCAGGGGCATGCCCTCGGCAACCCGCGCCAACAGCCAGCGGCTCAGCGCCTTGCTTTTTTGCGAGGGAACGTAGCCTGAAAACCAGGTGGCAATGCCTGCGTAGCGGTCTCGGTACACACCTTCGGGCAGCGGTTCGCGCGTGTCGACATAGTCCACGGCATATCCCATGTGGTTCAGCGGCATCTGCAGGAACCTGTGCGCGTTGGTGTAGTTCAGGGTAACCGCCTCGGCACCGTTGTAGACCACCAGAATGCGCCTGGGCACCACCTCGATGCTGCCCACGCCCAACGTGTGCAGCTGGCTGTCGGTGACCCAGGGGATGAACCCGTGGGCTGCGATGCGCTGCGCCGTCTCGCGTGCTGTGGCGCGGTCGTGCGGCGGTGCATAGTCAATGGCCAGAACGGGCAGTCGGTCGCGCTCCTGAATGGTGCGCAACTGGTTCAGGATCCATGCACTGTCCTCGGTCTTGACTTCCTCGTAACGTTGGGTGCCAGCGTTCCAGCCCCGGTACAGCGATTCGGCCGCCACCATTTCAATTTTGTCCCGCACACGCGGGACGATCTCAAAACCCCGGTTGAGGATCAGGCGGATACCGGGAAATCTGCGGTGCAGGGTTTCAATAACCCGTACCAGGCCTTCTTGCTGGGCTGTTTCGTCAAACTTTTCCGCCAGGCGGTAGGAGTCGAGGGTGTCCAGGAAAAAACCTTTGTAGCCCCGTTCCCACAAAGGCCCTACCACGCGGGTTGCAAAAAAATCGGGCCAAGCCTCGGGCGTCTGGTCAAGAACATCCGAGTTCCATTGGCCATTGCGGGCCATCTTCCATGATGGCGGGATGTTTGCGTAGTAGGCCCGCGAGGGGTGGGCCTCTGCGACCGATACGTAGGCATAAAGTGTGCTGCCGCTGGCCTGGTATCGCACGGGATCATGGCCGTGGTCAGGCTCGACCACGACAATATCGAAGGTTCTGAATTCTTCCAGTGGGATGGTGCGACCGTAATACAACGCCACGGCGGGCGCCGCCGCCTGCGCCGCCTGCGGCATCATCAGCAGGCAGGCCAGCAGGCCGTAAACAAGCCAGTGCAACCGGCTCGACGCGAAAACCATTGGAAGAGAGAGCATGGCGGTAGAACGGGTGTGCCTGGGCTGCGGAACTGAATGGGTTGTGGCCTGTGGCCGCAGTCTTGAATGGAATCTCTTGCCGGCAGCGGCCACCAGGCGCATCCTTCGCAACGCGAAAAGGTATCCGAACGTGAGCGCAAATTCTAAGAGTGAAAGAATTGGATCAATATATCGAAATACGCTTGGTCATAGATAATAATATTTTTTGCAAGAGAGATCTGTAACTGAGGGCTGGAGTTTTCCGTCCCCGGCGTGAAGGAGTAATAACTTGATTCTTGTCACAGGCGGAGCCGGCTTCATCGGTTCGCACACCTGCGTGGCGCTGGCCCAGGCCGGTATTCCCCATCTGATTCTGGACAACTTTGGCAACAGCCGCCGCTCGGTGCTGGAGCGGCTGGGGCGCATCACAGGCGTGCAGCCTCTTATTGTCGAGGGTGACGTGCGCGATGCCGATTTGCTGGCGCGGGTGTTCGCGCAGCACCCCATTGACGGCGTGATCCACTTTGCCGCGCTCAAGGCCGTGGGCGAGTCGGTGCGCGAGCCGTTGCGTTATTACGACAACAATGTGGCGGGTACGGTGGCATTGCTGCGTGCGATGCAGGTGGCGGGTGTGCGCACGCTGGTGTTTTCTTCGTCGGCCACGGTGTATGGCGAGCCTGCCACCGTGCCGATTCGCGAGGACTTCCCGCTGTCTGCCACCAACCCCTACGGCTGGACCAAGCTCATGATGGAGCAGGTGCTGGCCGATGTGGATGCGGCTGAGCCCGGGCAATGGCGCATTGCGCGGTTGCGCTATTTCAACCCCGTGGGTGCGCACGAAAGCGGGCTCATCGGCGAAGACCCGCAGGGCGAGCCGGGCAACCTGCTTCCCTATGTGGCGCAGGTGGCCGCAGGGCAGCGCGCGTCCTTGAGCGTTTATGGCAACGACTACCCCACGCCCGACGGTACCGGCGTGCGCGACTACATCCATGTCTGCGACTTGGCCGAGGGCCATGTGGCCGCGTTGCGTTATCTCAACAAGCACCCGGGTCTGCTGACGGTGAACCTGGGCACGGGGCGGCCGGTTTCGGTGCTGGAGATGGTACGGGCCTTCGAGCAGGCCAGTGGCCGTGCTGTGCGCTACCAGCTGGTGGCCCGCCGTCCGGGCGACGTGGCCCAGTGCTGGGCCGATCCCGCCCTGGCGCAACAGTTGCTGGGCTGGCGCGCGCAGCATGGTGTGGACCGCATGTGCCAGGACGCATGGCGCTGGCAGGATGGCGTGGCGCGCAAGCTGGGATGATGCTATTTTATTGATAGCTTATTGCGCTTGTGTAATATGGTTTTCAGTTGTAAATATTGCTGAAAACCTTTGATGGTAAGCGCTATAAGCTCATATTTACATAGCAAAAGAGAGTATTCACCTGCCAAAGGGGTGCCCGCATGGTATCTTGCGGGCCTTGTTCTCAACAGCCACACTCCCTGCGCATGCTTGCCAAACGCATCATCCCCTGCCTTGACGTCACCGGCGGTCGGGTCGTCAAAGGCGTCAATTTTGTTGAACTGCGCGATGCGGGCGACCCGGTCGAAATTGCCGCGCGCTACAACGCGCAGGGCGCCGACGAGCTCACGTTTCTGGACATCACTGCCACCAGTGACGGGCGCGACCTGATCCTGCACATCATCGAGGCCGTGGCCAGCCAGGTGTTCATTCCGCTCACCGTGGGTGGCGGTGTGCGCACTGTGGAAGACGTGCGCCGCCTGCTCAATGCGGGGGCCGACAAGACCAGCTTCAACTCGGCAGCCATTGCCAACCCCGATGTGATCAGCGCTGCATCCGCCAAATACGGCGCCCAGTGCATCGTGGTGGCCATTGATGCCAAGCGCCGCTCTGAAGACGATGCGCGGCGCACTGGGGTCGATGGCCGGGCCGTGGGCCCTGGCTGGGATGTTTATAGCCACGGCGGGCGCAAAAACACCGGCCTCGATGCCGTGGCCTGGGCCACCGAGATGGCGCGCCGTGGCGCCGGCGAAATCCTGCTGACCAGCATGGACCGCGACGGCACCAAGGCGGGCTTTGATCTGGCCCTCACGCGCGCCGTGAGTGACGCCGTGAGCGTGCCCGTGATCGCCTCGGGCGGCGTGGGCAACCTCGACCATCTGGCCGACGGCATCCAGATCGGCGGCGCCGATGCCGTGCTGGCCGCCAGCATCTTTCACTACGGCGAGTTCACGGTGGGGCAGGCCAAGCAGCACATGGCCGAGCGCGGAATTCCGGTGCGGTTGTAACCGTCAATTGCTCATTATTCGATAGCTATTGGCGCTTTATGCGTAAGCGCTGGAGCGGTAAAAGGCTTCAAATGTCCAGGGCGGGGCCCTGCGCCGCCACCCAAATCACCGAGAATCCCTCCATGAACTGGCTTAACGAAGTGAAATGGGATGCGCAGGGCCTGGTGCCCGTGATTGCGCAAGAGCAGGGCACGGGCGACGTGCTGATGTTTGCGTGGATGAACCGCGAGGCGCTGCAAAAAACGGCAGACCTGGGCCGCGCCGTGTATTTCAGCCGCTCACGCAAAAAGCTGTGGTTCAAGGGCGAGGAATCGGGCCATGTGCAGACGGTGCACGAGATTCGCCTCGATTGCGACAACGACGTGGTGCTCCTCAAGGTCACGCAGCTGGGCCACGAGCCCGGCATTGCCTGCCACACGGGCCGGCACAGCTGTTTTTTCAGCGTGCTCAAGGACGGCGCCTGGCAGGCGGTCGAACCGGTCTTGAAAGACCCCGAATCCATCTACAAATAAGACCATGAGTTCCAACGATTCCCAGGCACCATCCTCGCAGGATGCATTGGCGCGCCTTGCCGCCGTCATTGAAAGCCGCAAGCCCGCGCACGGAGGTGACCCCGACAAGAGCTATGTGGCGCGCCTGCTGCACAAGGGGCCCGACGCGTTCTTGAAGAAGATCGGCGAAGAGGCCACCGAGGTGGTCATGGCCGCCAAGGATGTGGACCACGGCGCCGACAAGGCCAAAATTGTGTACGAGGTGGCCGACCTGTGGTTTCACACCATGATCGCGCTGGCCCACTATGGCCTCACGCCCGCCCAGGTGCTGGCCGAACTCGAACGCCGTGAAGGCACCAGCGGCATCGAGGAAAAAGCCTTGCGCAAGGCCGTTGCGCGTGCTGCCCAGGAAGAATCCCCATGAACGACATCATCGATGTGCAGACCAACGACGAAAAGGCCGAGGGCCTGAAAGCCTGGGGCTGGGTCAGCTATGTGCTGCACCTCATCGTGGCGGTGGGCGCGGTCATTCCGGGCGCGCAGCCAGGCGCTGCGCTGCTCATCATCGCGCTGATCATCGACCTGGTGAAGCAGGGCGAAGGCGCGGGCACCTGGCAGGCCAGCCACTTTTCGTGGCGCATCCGCACCGTGATCTGGGCAGGCGTGCTGTACATCATTACGGCGCCGCTGTGGCTGCTGTTCTTCTTCCCCGGCTGGGTGGCCTGGGGGCTGATCTCCATCTGGTTCCTGTACCGCATCGTGCGCGGCATGGTCACCATGAACAAGAGCCAGGCCATCGATGCCTGAGGGTGACACGCTGGCCCCCATCAACCTGGCGCTGCAGGGCGGCGGATCGCATGGCGCGCTGACCTGGGGCGTGCTGGATGCGCTGCTGGAAGACGGGCGCCTGTTGATTGACGGCATCAGCGGCACCAGCGCCGGGGCCATGAACGCCGTGGTGGTGGCGCACGGTTTTGCGCAGGCAGCGCAGCAGCACAAAGATCCGAAAGAAGCCCACGCTGCAGGCTGCGAGCTGGCCCGCGCCGGGCTGACGCGGCTGTGGGAAGGCGTGGGAACGCTGGGCAGCCTGATGTGGGGCACGCCGCTGGCGGCCGCCCATCCGCTGCTGGGCATGATGAACCGGTGGTTCTCGCCCTACCAGACCAATCCACTGGACATCAATCCGCTGCGTCGGCTGCTGGAGCGCGAGGTGGATTTCGACCTGCTGTGCGCCGCCAAAGGCGCCTCGGGCCCCAAGGTCTTTGTGTGCGCCACCAATGTGCGCACCGGGCGCGGCGAAATATTCTCGGGCGCACGGCTCAGTGCCGATGCGGTGATGGCGTCGGCCTGCCTGCCGCTGCTGTTCAAGGCCGTGGAAATCGAGGGAGAGCGGTATTGGGATGGCGGCTATTCCGGCAATCCTGCGCTGCATCCGCTGCTCTACCAGACCGAAACCTCCGACATCCTGTTGGTGCAGATCAACCCCACCGAGCACCATGCGCTGCCCGACACGGCGCCTGAAATCATCGAGCGCATGAATGAGGTCACCTTCAATGCCAGCCTGCTGGCCGAATTGCGCGCCATCGAGTTTGTGCGGCGCCTGCTGGCCGAGGGCAAGCTGGACGCGCGCCGCTACAAGAACGTGCGCATGCACCGCATTGACGGCGGCGCGGCGCTGGCCCCCTTTGGTGCGGACAGCAAGTCGCGCGCGGACATGTCTTTTGTGCGCAAGCTGTTCGAGCTGGGGCGCACAGAGGGCCAGAACTGGCTGAAAGCACACCACCAGGACGTGGGCGTGCGCCCCTCGCTCAACATCGCCGACAATGTGTAACTGCTGGTGTGCTGCCGCGCACTGAGCCAGCCTTCTTTTTCAACCATGCACGATCCGAACTGCCTTTTCTGCAAAATCATCGCAGGCCAGATTCCCTCGAAAAAAGTCTATGAAGACGAGGAAATTTTCGCCTTCCATGACATCCACCCTTGGGCGCCCGTGCATTTTTTGATGGTGCCCAAGCTGCATATTCCCTCCATGGCACAGATTGCACCCGAGCACGCAGGCCTGCTCGGCCGCATGCTGGCGCTGGCGCCGCGCCTGGCGCTGGAGCAGGGCTGCAAGCCCTACCCAGAGGGCGGTTTTCGCGTTGTGGTGAACACGGGGCTTGAAGGCGGGCAGGAAATCCACCATCTGCACCTGCATGTGATGGGTGGTCCCCGTCCGTGGCTCAAAGGCTGAACGCCCTTGAGTCAGGGGGTTGTGCAAGGGCTTTGAACTCCTGTCACAGCCCCCGTCTAAAATGATTCCAATTCGTTAGGAGATATTCCATGGGCTCTTTTTCTATCTGGCACTGGCTGATCGTGCTGCTGATCGTCGTCATGGTGTTCGGCACCAAGAAACTCAAGAACATGGGTTCTGACCTGGGAGGTGCCGTGAAGGGCTTCAAGGACGGCATGAAGGACGGCTCGTCGCCCGACACCAGCGCCGCTACGCCTCCTGCCGGTCAGGTGGCCAACCAGGCCGCCACCGACAAGACCACCATCGATGTTGAAGCCAAGCAAAAGAGCTGAGCCCGGGCTCTGGCGCTTCCATGATTGATATTGGCCTGTCCAAGATGGCGCTGATCGGCGTGGTGGCACTCATTGTCATCGGGCCCGAGAAGCTGCCCCGCGTTGCCCGCACGGTGGGCGCCTTGCTGGGCAAGGCGCAGCGTTATGTGGCGGACGTGAAATCCGAGGTGAACCGGTCCATGGAGCTCGATGAGCTCAAGAAGATGAAGGACACGGTCGAGAACGCGGCCCGGGATGTGGAGCAATCCATCCAGACCAGCGCCAGCGAATTCGAAAAGGACTTGGCGCAGGCTGCCGGCACGACCACTGGCGAGTTGCAGGATCCGTTCGCCGTGGTGCCGGCCTACAGGCATCCGGGTAAGAACTGGCGCCTGAAAAAGGGCGCTATGCCCCAGTGGTACAAGGCGCGCAGCGGCGTGCGTACCAAGGCCCTGTCGGGCGCGGCGCGCGTTGCGCGCTACCGGCCGCAGAAATTCCATTGATGCTGCGCCTTGCGGCGCAGCGGGGGCGTTGCTGACGCCCGCGAAACTCCAACATGTCCGAAACCACCCCCAAAGACGACGAACTGGCCGGCACAGAGCAGCCGTTTGTGCAGCACCTCATGGAGCTGCGCGACCGCCTGGTCAAGGCCATGATCGCCATCGGTGTGGCGGCTGCGCTGCTATTTTTCTTTCCCGGCCCGGGCGAGCTCTACGACTTTCTGGCGGCACCGCTGGTGGCGCATCTGCCCAAAGGGGCCACCCTGATCGCGACGTCGGTGATATCGCCGTTCATGGTGCCGCTGAAAATACTGCTCATGTCGGCGTTTTTGCTGGCATTGCCGTTTGTGCTGTGGCAACTGTGGGCTTTTATTGCACCCGGTCTTTATTCGCACGAGAAAAAGCTGGTGTTGCCTCTGGTGGTGTCGAGCACCGTGCTCTTCTTCTTCGGGGTGGCTTTTTGCTACTTTTTCGTGTTTGGGCAGGTGTTCAGCTTCATTCAGGGCTTTGCACCCAAAAGCATCACGGCGGCACCAGACATCGAGGCTTACCTCAGCTTCGTGCTGACCATGTTCATGGCATTTGGTCTGTCGTTTGAGGTGCCGATTGCGGTGGTCGTGCTGGCCCGCATGAACATTGTGAGTGTGGAAAAGCTCAAGAATTTTCGGGGTTATTTCATCGTGATCGCCTTCGTCATCGCGGCGGTGGTCACACCCCCGGATGTGGTGTCCCAGCTGGCTTTGGCCATTCCGATGTGCCTGCTGTACGAAGTGGGTATCTGGGCAGCACAGATTTTCATCAAGCACACCAAGGCACCCGAGGACACGGAAGAAGCGGCGTCTTCGTCGTCCTGATGGCCATTCCCGGCGTATTTCTGGCACGGGTCTGAAACACAAACACCTGGTTGGCAACAAGTCTCTGATGCCATGCATCACCGCCCGTTCGGGCGGATGCCGTTGAAACCAATGCCTACTCTGCGAGCGGCCCCTTGGTTTCAGGGCAGCTGGGGCTGTCAGAGGCGGGTATTTCACCAAAAATGCTTCCAGCGCTTGCCCATCAAGCGCTAACAGCTATTGGTTTAGGAGCGTTTGCGTGCCCGCAGCCGCAGCAGCGCACGCATGATTTTCCGAAAACCCGAGCCGACCGGGCGCTCCCTTGTCAACGCCTCACGGCACGCTGCGGCTTGGGACGAACGCCTGGGGTGAGCTGGATGTCCACCATGGCGTCGCCGCGTTGCAGGGCAAAGGGTGTGGCGGTGCCCGGTTTGAGGGCCGCCACGGCCGTAAGCAGTTCGGAGACGTTGGTAATGGCTTTGCCATCGACGCGCACGATCACGTCACCGGGCCGCATCCCCGCCTGGGCGGCCGGGCCATCCTGCAGCACGCCGGTGATGATCACGCCCGCAGTGGCTTTCACGCCAAAGGTTTCGGCCAACTCGGGCGAGAGTTCGCTGGGCTCCACGCCAATCCAGCCGCGCGTCACCTGGCCGTCTTTCACGATACCGTCGAGCACCAGCCGGGCGGTGGAGACAGGGATGGCAAAGCCAATGCCCATGTTGCCGCCCGAGCGCGAGTAGATGGCTGTGTTGATGCCCAGCAGGTTGCCATGGACATCCACCAGTGCGCCTCCCGAGTTGCCGGGGTTGATGGCTGCGTCGGTCTGGATGAAATTCTCGAAGGTGTTGATGCCCAGCTGGCTGCGCCCCAGTGCGCTGACGATGCCGCTGGTTACGGTCTGGCCCACGCCAAACGGGTTGCCAATGGCCAGCACCTGATCGCCCACCGCAAGCTGGTCAGAGTTGCCCAGCACGATCACGGGCAGTTTGTCGAGTTCGACCTTGAGGATCGCAAGGTCGGTGTCCGGGTCGGTGCCGATCACGGTGGCGCGGGCACGCCGGCTGTCGGTGAGCGTGACCTCAATTTCGTCGGCGCCTTCGACCACATGGTTGTTGGTGAGGATGTAGCCATCGGGGCTGATGATCACGCCGCTGCCCAGCCCGGCCTGGGCCTGGCTGCCTTGGTCGCCAAAGAAGAACTGGAACCACGGATCGTTGCTGCGCGGGTGCCGCACTTCCTTGCTGGTGTTGATGCTGACCACGGCAGGCGCCGCCTTGCGGGCAGCGCTGCTGAGGCTGCCCGGTGCCGGTTGGGTCAGCGTGGTGGCGGGGGCCTCGATCAGCGCAATGCCTGCGCCCGAGCGCATGGCGCCGCGCTGGAGCCAGTCGGGCTGCAGTGTGGCAACAACGAAATAGGCCGCAACGAACACGGTGACGGTCTGGGAAAAAAGCAGCCAGAAGCGTTTCATGGAATTGGAAGGTTGGCTAAGAAAGGGCAGTACGCCGCGCTTTGCATGGCGGGGCGGCACGCTGGTGCGATTGTCCTCCAAGCCTGTCAGAGATGGGGGCGTGGCCGCGCGCGACAATAGGCGCATGAGTGTTTCCCGCCAACAACTGCAGCAGGCTTTTGATGCACTGCTACAACCCGAACGTTTCAAGGACTACGGCCCCAACGGTCTGCAGGTCGAGGGCAAGCCCGATATTGCCTGCCTGGTGAGTGGCGTGACGGCCAGCAGGGCGCTGATCGAAGCGGCCATCGCTCGCCGGGCCGACGCCATTTTTGTGCACCACGGCCTTTTCTGGCGTGGCCAGGACGGCCGCATCACTGGCTGGATGCGCGAGCGTCTGCGGCTGTTGCTGGCGTATGACATCAACCTGTTTGCCTACCATTTGCCGCTGGATGCGCACCTCGAAGTGGGTAACAACGCGCAGCTGGGCCGGGTGCTGGGCTGGGCCGCCGACCAGCGCTTTGGCGAGCAGGAGCTGGGCTTTGCCGGGCCGGCCGCGTTTGATGGTGCGCAGGCCCTGGCCGACCATGTTGCACAGGCGCTTGGCCGCGCGGTGACGCTGGTGCAGCCAGCGGCGCGGCGCATCCAGCGCGTGGCCTGGTGCACGGGCGGGGCGCAGGGCTATTTTGAATCTGCCATTGCAGCCGGGGCCGACGCCTTCATTACCGGCGAAATCTCCGAGCCCCAGGCGCACCTGGCGCGGGAAATGGGCGTGGCTTTTATCGCTGCCGGCCACCATGCCACCGAGCGCTATGGCGCGCCTGCAGCCGCGGGGCTGGTGGCGCAGCAACTGGGGATAGAGCACCATTTCGTCGAGATCGACAATCCGGCCTGAACGGCGCCCGCCGGTGTGTGGTGCACCGTATAAAGTGCTATTTAATTAGTAGCTATTTGCGCTTTATATATAAGCATTTCAGGCTGATTTAACCAAATATTCATTATGCAAACCATTGCCATCACACAAGGTGACCCGGCGGGTATCGGCCCCGAAATCGTGGCCAGGGCCTTTCGCGATGCTCCCGATGATCTGCGCGGCTGCTTTGCGGTGGGGGATCTGGCGACCTTGCGTCGTGCCGCGCAGTGCATCGTGCGACCCGGCGTGCCGGAGTTGCCGGTGGCGCAGATCGTGTCGCCCGATGATGCATGGCACGTGCCGCCACGCTGCATGCCGGTGCTGCAACTGCCGGGCTTGCCCGGCCCTGTTCCGTGGGGCCGCGTCAGCGCTGCAGCAGGCCGTGCGGCGGCCGATTGCGTGGTGTGGGCGGCGCGTGCCGCCCTGCAGGGCCACATCGCCGCTCTCGTAACAGCACCACTGCACAAGGAGGCGCTGTCTGCCGCCGGTGTGGCCTTCCCGGGGCACACCGAATTGCTGCAGGCCGAGGCGGCAACCCACCAAGGCGTGCCGCTGGCAGCCATGCCGGTGCGCATGATGCTGGCCAGTGACGAGTTGCGCACGGTGCTGGTCAGCATTCATATGTCGCTGCGTGACGCCATAGCCGCAGTGACCCGGGAGAACATCGTGCAGACCCTGCAGATCACCCATGCAGCGCTGCTGCGAACCCTCGGCCGCGTGCCTCGCATCGCAGTGGCAGGCCTCAATCCGCATGCTGGCGAGGGAGGCTTGTTCGGGCGCGAAGAGATCGAAAGCATTGCGCCCGCTGTGGCCGACGCCCGCGCGCTGGGAATGGATGTGCACGGCCCCTATGCGCCCGACACGGTGTTCATGCGCGCTCGCCATACGTCGCAGCGTGCCGGGGAGTTTGATGTGGTGCTGGCCATGTACCACGACCAGGGGTTGATTCCGGTGAAATACCTGGGCGTTGACAAAGGGGTCAACGTGACGCTGGGCCTGCCGCTGGTGCGCACCAGCCCCGATCACGGCACCGCATTTGACATTGCCGGCCAAGGTGTGGCCGATGCCGCGAGCCTGGTGGAGGCTGTGCGCATTGCACGCCAGATGGCTCAGTAAAAACGCCCTCTGTAGCAGAGGGCGCGGACGCTGGTGCTGGTGACGCGACAGTGCTGCGCGCCGGATCGCGCTGGTTAGCGTTTGAGGCTGTCTCGGATTTCGCGCAGCAGCACGATGTCTTCAGCTGGGGCTGCAGGGGCAGCCGGTGCTGCAGGCGCTTCGCGCTTGAGGCGGTTGATCTGCTTGACCATCATGAAAATGATGAACGCAAGGATCAGGAAGTTCACCGCCACGGTGATGAAGTTTCCATAGGCAAATACGGGAACGCCAGCCTTTTTCAGCGCATCCAGTGTGAGCGCCGTACCCGCCGGCACCTCGCCCAGCGCGACAAACATGTTGGAAAAATCCAGTTTGCCAAACACCAGGCCCACCACGGGCAAAATAAGGTCGGAAACTACCGAGTCGACAATTTTTCCAAAGGCGCCACCAATGATGACACCGACGGCTAAGTCGATCACGTTGCCCTTGATCGCAAATTCGCGGAATTCTTGCATCATGCTCATAGGTTATTTCTCGATTGGTTGCGAATGCGCAAGTTTACCGATACCGGGAACCTGTCAACAGGTGCGTGCACATTGAATTATCCATTTTCACTCCGCTACAATTCGGGGTTGACCCCAATCTAGCGATGTTCATCGAGGATCCCCATGAGTGACACTCCAATCGACTCCAGCAAGCGCACGTGGATCATCACGTCTGCCTGTGCTGGTGCGGTGGGCGGCGTGGCAGCTGCCGTACCTTTCGTGAGTTCTTTTCAGCCCTCCGAGCGAGCCAAGGCCGCAGGTGCCGCCGTCGAAGTAGATATCTCCGCCCTAAAGCCCGGAGAAAAAATCACTGTGGAGTGGCGCGGCAAGCCTGTATGGATCTTCAAGCGCACCCCCGAGCAGCTGGAATCCCTTGCACAGACCGAGTCCCAGCTGGCTGATCCCAAGTCGGATCGAAAAGCTTATCCCACCCCTGATTACGCCAAGAATCAGCACCGCTCGATCAAGCCTGAAGTGTTTGTCGGCGTGGGTATCTGTACCCACCTGGGCTGCTCGCCCGGAGACAGGTTGCAGGCTGGCCCGCAGCCATCCCTGCCCGACGACTGGCATGGTGGTTTCCTCTGCGCCTGCCACGGTTCCACTTTTGACGTGGCCGGTCGGGTCTTCAAGAACAAGCCCGCGCCTGACAACCTCGAAGTGCCTCCGCACATGTATCTCTCCGATACACGTCTGATCATCGGCGAAGACAAGAAGGCCTGAAGGAGCACTAAATGGCCCACGAATTCAAAGAAATCTCTCCCAACGCCTCGGCGGGAGCCAAGGTCACCAACTGGTTCGAAAACCGTTTTCCAACGGCGTTCGATGCCTACCGCGTGCACATGTCGGAGTACTACGCTCCGAAAAATTTCAACTTCTGGTACGTCTTTGGCTCGCTGGCACTGGTGGTGCTGGTGATCCAGATCGTTACCGGGATCTTCCTGGTGATGCACTATAAGCCGGATGCGGCACTGGCGTTTGCGTCAGTCGAGTACATCATGCGCGACGTGCCTTGGGGTTGGCTCATTCGTTACATGCACTCCACAGGGGCTTCGGCGTTTTTCATCGTCGTCTACCTGCATATGTTCCGCGGTCTGATTTATGGCAGCTATCGCAAGCCGCGCGAGCTGGTCTGGATCTTTGGCTGTGCGATTTTCCTGGCGCTCATGGCTGAAGCCTTCATGGGCTATCTGCTGCCTTGGGGTCAGATGTCGTATTGGGGCGCCCAGGTGATCGTGAACCTGTTTGCCGCCATTCCGTTCGTCGGTCCTGACCTGGCGTTGCTGATTCGTGGTGACTTTGTGGTGGGCGATGCCACGCTGAACCGCTTCTTCAGCTTCCACGTGATCGCCGTGCCGCTGGTGCTGCTGGGGTTGGTGGTAGCCCACTTGCTGGCTTTGCACGACGTGGGGTCCAACAACCCGGACGGTGTGGAAATCAAGGCTCCCAATGCGCCCAAGGATGCCAAGGGCAAGCCGCTTGATGGCGTGCCCTTCCACCCTTACTACACGGTGCATGACATCTTTGCGTTGAGCATGTTCCTCATGGCTTTCACTGCGGTCGTGTTTTTTGCGCCCGAGTTCGGTGGCTATTTCCTGGAGTACAACAACTTCATTCCGGCAGATCCGATGGTGACGCCGTTGCACATTGCACCTGTCTGGTACTTCACGCCGTTTTATTCCATGCTGCGTGCCATTACCAGCGAAATGATGTACGCATTGATTGCGTGTGTGGTGGCAGGTGCCCTGATCGGTGTGGTCAAGGGCAAATTGCCCGGCTTTCTCAAGGCTGGCGTTGTTGTCGCTGCATTGGTGGCAGTTGTGCTGATGCTCTCGATCGACGCCAAGTTCTGGGGCGTGGTGGTGATGGGTGGTGCGGTGATCATCTTGTTCTTCCTGCCATGGCTTGATACCTGCGCTGTGAAGTCCATCCGCTATCGCCCAACCTGGCACAAGTACCTGTACGCCGTCTTTGTGATCAACTTCCTGATCCTTGGATATCTGGGTGTGCAACCGCCATCTCCAGTGGGTGAGCGTGTTTCGCAGGTTGGCACGTTGTTCTACTTCGGTTTCTTCCTTCTGATGCCATGGTGGAGCAGTTTGGGTGCAACCAAGCCAGTGCCTGACCGTGTCAACTTCACTGCGCATTGAGCCCTGGAGATAACAACAATGAAGAAACTCATCCTCACGCTGGTTGCTGCGCTGAGCCTCGCGGCAGGTGCTGCGCACGCAGCCGGTGGCGAAACCATTGCCTGGGACAAGGCTCCCAACAAGACCAACGATCTGGCCTCGCTGCAAAACGGTGCCAAGGTTTTCGTAAACTACTGCCTGAGCTGCCATTCGGCTGCATTCATGCGTTTCAACCGCCTTCGCGACATCGGTCTGACCGAGCAGCAGATCAAGGACAATCTTCTGTTCACCACTGAGAAAGTCGGTGAAACCATGAAGGCGGCCATTGATCCCAAGCACGCCAAGGACTGGTTTGGTGCCAACCCGCCCGATCTGACGGTGATCGCTCGCTCGCGTTCGGGTCACGGTGGTACGGGCGCCGACTACCTCTACACGTTCCTGCGCACTTTCTACCGCGACGAAACCAAGGCCACCGGCTGGAACAATCTGGTTTTCCCGAACGTAGGCATGCCCCACGTGCTGTGGGAATTGCAGGGTGATCGTCGCCCAATTTTCGAAGCGCAGGAAAGCCACGGCCAGACGACCCAGGTGTTCAAGGGCTGGGAGCAGGTTACTCCTGGTGTCATGACTCCACTGGAGTTCGATCAGACCATTGGCGACCTGGTGAACTACATGCAGTGGATGGGCGAGCCAGCACAGAACACCCGTGTTCGGGTGGGTGTGTGGGTGCTGATTTTCCTGGGCATCTTCACCGTCATTGCCTGGAGGTTGAATGCGGCCTTCTGGAAAGATGTGAAGTAAAACCTTGATCCGCTGACCGCGTGCTTTTTGGCACGGCGGAACTTTACAGAGTGGGCGCTTTTTAGCGTCCCACTCTTTTGATTTTTAGGAGCCTCCCACCATGATGGTGCTTTACTCGGGTACGACCTGTCCCTTCTCCCACCGCTGCCGCTTTGTCCTGTTTGAAAAGGGCATGGACTTTGAAATCCGCGATGTGGACCTGTACAACAAGCCCGAAGACATCAGCGTGATGAACCCATACGGCCAGGTGCCGATCCTGGTGGAGCGTGATCTGATTCTGTACGAGTCGAACATCATCAACGAGTACATCGACGAGCGCTTCCCCCATCCCCAGCTGATGCCGGGCGACCCGGTAGACCGCGCACGCGTACGCCTGTTCCTTCTCAATTTCGAGAAGGAACTGTTCGTGCATGTGAACATCCTGGAGTCTCGCGCGACCAAGGGCAATGAAAAGGCCCTGGAAAAGGCCCGCGCCCACATTCGCGACCGCCTGACGCAGCTGGCACCCGTGTTCCTCAAGAACAAATACATGTTGGGCGACAACTTCTCCATGCTGGACGTGGCCATTGCCCCCCTGCTGTGGCGTCTGGATTACTACGGCATTGATCTGAGCAAGAACGCCGCTCCATTGCTCAAATATGCAGAGCGGATTTTTTCGCGCCCCGCGTACATTGAAGCACTCACGCCGTCAGAAAAAGTGATGCGCAAGTAAGCCAGCCCAGCTGAATGTGCCGACCCTCGCACCCCCGCCACACACCATGAACGCCCAGGATTTTCCTTCCACGCGCCCTTATCTGATCAGGGCGCTTCACGAGTGGTGCACCGACAACGGGTTCACTCCCTATGTGGCGGTGCGGGTGGACGGTTCCGTCCAGGTGCCGCGCGAGTATGTGAAGGATGGTGAAATTGTTCTCAACATCAGTTGCGATGCCACCAGTTCACTGCAATTGGGCAATGACTTTATTGAGTTCAAGGCACGCTTCGGCGGCAAGCTGCGCGAAATCATGGTGCCCGTGGCGCGGGTCATTGCCATCTATGCCCGTGAGAACGGGCAGGGCATGGCCTTTCCTCCTCCCGTAGACATAGTGACTGCGATGGGTGACATGGGGGAAGGTGGACTGGCTGCAGTCGCATCGACCACGGAAGAGCCGCCAGGAGCCCCCGAGGATCGTGTCGTGCAATTGGTGCCCAGTGACTCCATGCTTGATGAGGGCGGCGGTGACGCTCCCCGTCCACCGCCAGCCTCGGGCAATGCCCGTCCTTCCCTCAAACGCATCAAATAGCATCCTGCGCGTTTCGAATACGCTGAATTTGCAGGATAAAATTCAGCCTTCGCCGATTTAGCTCAGTTGGTAGAGCAACCGCCTTGTAAGCGGTAGGTCGTCAGTTCGATTCCGACAATCGGCACCATTTTTCCCTCCATGCCACCGTGATCTCTCTCTTTTTGGGGGCTGAGTCAGGACTGGATTTTGAGGCGAATGGAGTGAACCTCCCACCCCCGGCTTCGCAAATGCGCCTGTAACGCAGGCAGCAGTTGCCGTATCTTTGCCGCAGCAGCATTGCTTTTCACCAGAAGACACCAGCTTGTCCCGTCGATCGGGCCTGCTTGCACCGTGCCGCGCAGGGCCGCTGGTATCAACAATTCAATGGCTTGAAGCCGTTCACTGGACTCCCGCGTAAGAGCCGCCAGCTTGGCCAGCGTTGGAGAGTCCTCGCTGGCCTGCTGCAGGGAAATCGCGTAATGGCGGCGGTTCATGGATGTTGCGCCCAAGGCGGATGGACAGGTCGGTGAGCGGTGGATTATCGCGGACGCCTGACGGTCGTGCGCTGCCTGCCAATGCCATTGCCGCTTGGCGGGCAAGCATTCGGCTCTTGGCCGGTTGATGGCGGCGTGCACATCAGTGGGCAGTGGGGAGCACCGTCTTGGGTGCAGCAAGGAATGGCGGGCTTTCCGCGGTTCGGCAGGTCTCTTGGCGTGGTGAAGCACGGCCGGGTGCCAGCACAGCAACAAGGTGGGCGGACCTATCACCGGCTTTGCTGGGGGCTTGGGCCGCAGGCAGGTAAAATCGCCGGTCCGGATTCTGTTGCTTGGTGTTGCAGTGCTTGCAATCACGGGCGGTGGACCCACCTGAAATCAATTCTTCTTAGGGGTTTCGGTCGCCTGACATGCTCTTCGGCGCATGTGAGGCGGTCCTGTTCGCATGGCAACCAACTTCCTTACCAAACTATTCGGCAGCCGCAACGATCGGCTCCTCAAGCAATATCGCAAGACGGTTGCACGCATCAATGCGATGGAGTCCGACTATGAAAAGCTGACCGATGACGAGCTGCGTGGCAAGACGCTGGAGTTCAAGGAGCGCGCGACCAAGGGCGAGTCGCTGGACGACCTGTTGCCCGAGGCGTTTGCCGTGGTGCGTGAAGGCTCCAAACGCATCATGAAGATGCGCCATTTCGATGTGCAGTTGCTCGGTGGCATGGCTTTGCATTACGGGAAAATTGCAGAAATGCGGACCGGCGAGGGCAAGACCCTGACGGCAACGCTGCCCGTTTACCTGAATGCACTTTCTGGCAAGGGTGTTCACGTGGTCACGGTCAACGACTACCTGGCCAACCGGGACGCCATGTGGATGGGGCGCCTATACAACTTCCTGGGGCTGACGGTGGGCATCAACCTGCCCAACATGCCACGCGAGGAAAAGCAGGCAGCCTATGCCGCAGACATTACCTACGGCACCAACAACGAATACGGCTTCGACTACCTGCGCGACAACATGGTCTATGAAGCGCGGGACCGCGTTCAGCACGGCCTCAATTTCGCCATCGTTGACGAAGTCGACTCCATCCTGATTGACGAGGCGCGCACGCCACTCATCATCAGTGGCCAGGCTGAAGACCACACGGCGATGTACATCGCCATGAACAAGGTGGTGCCGCTGCTGGTGCGCCAGGAGGGCGAAGCCGATCCGCGCACCGGTGAAGGCGTGACCAAGCCCGGTGATTTCACGCTGGACGAAAAAACCCACCAGGTATTCCTGACCGAACAAGGCCATGAGAGTGCAGAGCGCATTCTGGCCAGCCAGGGCCTGATTGCCGAAGGTGCGTCGGTGTACGACCCCTCCAACATCACGCTCATGCACCACCTGTATGCAGCGCTGCGTGCCAACCACCTGTATCACCGCGACCAGCACTATGTGGTGCAAGACGGCGAGATCGTGATCGTGGACGAGTTCACCGGTCGCCTGATGTCGGGCCGCCGCTGGAGCGAAGGCCTGCACCAGGCCGTGGAAGCCAAGGAAGGCGTGAACATCCAGGCTGAGAACCAGACGCTGGCCTCCATCACGTTCCAGAACTATTTCCGCCTGTACAACAAGCTCGCCGGAATGACCGGCACGGCCGATACCGAGGCTTATGAGTTCCAGGAAATCTATGGCCTGGAAACCACCGTCATTCCTCCCAATCGTCCTAGCCGGCGCGACGACCAGC
Organism: Acidovorax sp. 35-64-16; assembly: GCF_002281195.1. NCBI lineage: Bacteria > Pseudomonadati > Pseudomonadota > Betaproteobacteria > Burkholderiales > Comamonadaceae > Acidovorax > Acidovorax sp. 35-64-16. The sequence goes on from NZ_NCFM01000005.1 coordinate 50,769, forward strand.
TCGATCGCGTGTACAAGACCACGCGCGAAAAGTACGAAGCGGCGATCAAGGACATCCGTGAGTGCTACGAGCGCGGGCAACCCGTGCTGGTGGGAACCACGTCGATTGAAAATTCGGAAATCATCGACCAGCTCCTGAACAAGGAAGGCTTGCCGCACCAGGTGCTCAATGCCAAGCAGCACGCCCGCGAGGCGGACATCGTGGCGCAGGCCGGTCGCGCTGGCATGATCACCATTGCCACCAATATGGCCGGTCGTGGCACCGACATTGTGCTGGGTGGCAATATTGAAAAGCTGGTGGCAGCCGTGGAGACAGACGAGTCTCTGGACGAGGCCACCAAGCAGGCCCGCATCGCCGAAGTGCGCGCCGAATGGGCGCGTGACCATGAAAAGATCAAGGAGTTGGGTGGGCTGCGCATCATTGCCACCGAGCGCCATGAGTCGCGTCGCATCGACAACCAGTTGCGTGGACGTTCGGGTCGCCAGGGCGACCCGGGCTCCTCGCGCTTTTACCTGAGCCTCGATGATTCACTGATGCGCATTTTTGCGGGTGATCGCGTCAAGGCCATCATGGACCGCCTGAAGATGCCCGACGGCGAGGCCATCGAAGCGGGCATCGTCACCCGCAGCATCGAGTCGGCCCAGCGCAAGGTGGAGGCCCGCAATTTCGACATCCGCAAGCAATTGCTGGAATACGACGATGTGGCCAATGACCAGCGCAAGGTCATCTACCAGCAGCGCAACGACATCCTGGATGCCGCCGAGCTGTCTGATGTGATTGCAGCCATGCGCGAGGACTGCATCACCGATCTGGTGCGCCTGTACGTTCCCGCAGAATCGGTCGAGGAGCAATGGAATCTGCCTGCCCTCGAAAAAGTGCTGGCCGACGAATGGCAGGTGCCGATTGCGCTGCAGCAGGAAGTGGAGGGCGCGCACAGCATCACCGACGACGAAATTCTGGACAGAGTATTGAAGGCGGCCCATGCTGCGTTTGATTCCAAGATCGAGCAGGTGGGACGTGACAACTTCACGCAGTTCGAACGTGTGGTGCTTTTGCAGAGCTTTGACTCCAACTGGCGCGACCACCTGAGCTCGCTGGACTATCTGCGCCAGGGCATCCACCTGCGCGGCTATGCCCAAAAGCAGCCCAAGCAAGAGTACAAGCGCGAAGCGTTCGAGTTGTTCCGCCAGCTCCTCGACCAGGTCAAGAACGAAGTCACGAAGATTCTCATGACCGTGCAGGTGCAGTCGCCGGCGCAGCTGGACCAGGCCGCGCAGGACATGGAGCAGCGCGCCGAGAGCATCGCCAACGTGACTTACACGGCGCCCACAGAAACGGGTGAAGTGGAGACCACGGTGGACGCGCAGACAGTGGGCCATGCCATTCCTGAGGGCGTGCGCGTGGGGCGCAACGACCCATGCCCCTGCGGAAGCGGCAAAAAGTACAAGCAGTGCCACGGCAAACTGGCCTGATGCAATAGCACCAAACGACACGGGCCCCGGCCCGTGTTTTCATTTGCACGCCTCGGTTTTCCGGATAATCGGCCGCAGTTTTTAGAAAGACCCCCATGCCCGTCAATCTTCTCGCCCCCGTTGCCGCCGATCTGCATGCGATCGCCGGCGTTCGTATCGGTATTGCCGAGGCCGGTGTCCGCAAGGCCAACCGCAAGGACCTCACCGTGTTTCTGCTCGACGAAGGTGCCAGCGTGGCAGGTGTGTTCACGCAAAACCGCTTTTGCGCTGCGCCGGTGCAGATCAGCCGCGAACATCTGGCCAGTGGCCAGGCCATCCGCGCCATGGTCATCAACACGGGCAACGCCAACGCAGGCACGGGTGCCGACGGTTTGGTGCGTGCGCGCGCCACCTGCATTGCGCTGGCGCGCCAGCTCAACGTGGCGCCCGAGCAGATCCTGCCCTTTTCGACCGGTGTGATCATGGAGCCGCTGCCCCATGACCGCATTGAAGCCGGGTTGCCCGCTGCCATTGCCGACGCTCAGCCGGGCCACTGGGCGCGTGCGGCAGAAGGCATCATGACCACCGATACGCTGCCCAAGGCCTTCTCGGCCCAGGTGCAGATTGGCGGGGCCACGGTGTCCATCACCGGCATCAGCAAGGGTGCCGGCATGATCCGTCCCAACATGGCCACCATGCTGGGCTTCATGGCCACGGACGCCTGCGTGCATCCCTCGGTGATGCAGCAACTGGCGCGCGAGCTGGCCGATGGCTCGTTCAACCGTGTCACCATCGACGGCGATACCTCCACCAACGACTCGTTCGTGGTGGTCGCCACCAACAAGGCGGCGCACGCCTCCATCACGGCGCTTGCCAGCGCCGAAGGCCAGGCTCTCAAGGCCGCCATGCTGGGCGTGGCGCAAAAGCTGGCCCAGGCCATCGTGCGCGACGGCGAAGGCGCCACCAAGTTCATCACGGTGCGGGTGGAGGGCGGCAAGACCGGCGACGAATGCCGCCAGGTCGCCTATGCCATCGCCCACTCGCCCCTGGTCAAGACGGCGTTTTATGCCAGCGACCCCAACCTGGGCCGCATCCTGGCGGCGGTGGGCTATGCGGGTATCGCCGACCTCGACCAGACAGGGATCGACCTCTACCTGGACGACGTGCATGTGGCCGTGAAGGGCGGGCGCAACCCCGCCTACCGCGAGGAAGACGGCCAGCGTGTCATGAAGCAAAGCGAAATCACCGTGCGTGTGCTGCTGGGCCGGGGCGACGCTGTGGACACGGTGTGGACCTGTGATTTCAGCCATGAATACGTCACCATCAATGCGGACTACCGTTCGTAAATTCGATCTAAAAATGATAGCTGCTAGCGCTTTACCAATAAGCGCTACAGGCCAAAATGAACGAAAAATTTGAACACCTGATCGAGCGCGCCGAGCAACTCATTGCGCGCATCGAATCCGTGCTGCCCCAGCCCTTGGGCGCGCCCGATTGGTCGGCTTCCATAGCCTGGCGTTACCGCAAGCGCAGCAGCGGGCATGGCACGCTGGAGCCGGTGCGCCATGTGGCCGCCATGCAGCTGGCCGACCTCAAGGAGATCGATGGGCAAAAGGAGAAGATCGAGCGCAATACCCAGCAGTTTGTGCAAGGCAAGCCCGCCAACAACGTGCTGCTGACCGGTGCGCGCGGCACGGGCAAGTCTTCGCTCATCAAGGCTTGCCTGAATGCCCATGCGGCGCAGGGACTGCGCCTGATCGAGGTGGACAAGGCCGACCTGACGGATCTGCCCGACATTGTCGACGTGGTGTCCACCCGGCCCGAGAAATTCATCGTTTTCTGCGATGACCTGAGCTTTGAAGACGGCGAGCCCGGCTACAAGGCCCTCAAGTCCATTCTCGACGGTTCGGTGGCCGCGGCCACGCCCAATGTGCTGATCTACGCCACCAGCAACCGGCGCCATCTGGTGCCCGAGTACATGGCGGAAAACCAGACGTATACGCACACCGATGATGGTGAAGTGCATCCCGGAGAAGCGGTCGAGGAAAAAATTTCCTTGTCAGAACGTTTTGGGCTGTGGGTCAGCTTTTATCCGTTCAGCCAAGACGAGTACCTGACCATTGTGGCCCAGTGGCTCTCATCGCTCGGTGTCTCGGCGGCTGCCATTTCTGCAGCCCGCCCAGAAGCCCTGGTGTGGGCACTGGAGCGTGGCTCGCGCAGCGGTCGTGTGGCCTACCAGTTTGCGCGCGACTACGCGGGGCGGCACAGTGACTGAGGCGGTGACTCCCACCCCTGCTGGCGCCGTTGATCGCAAGCACACCGAGGTGGCGGTGGGTATTTTGCTGCGCGCCGATGGAGCCATGCTCTTGTCCACCCGCCCGCCTGGCAAACCTTATGCCGGTTATTGGGAGTTTCCGGGCGGCAAGCTGGAAGCGGGCGAAACGGTAGAGCAGGCCCTGCGCCGCGAGTTGATCGAAGAACTGGGCGTGACCATTGGCCCCGCCAGCGTCTGGAAAGTGACCGAGCACGACTACCCGCACGCCCTGGTGCGCCTGCACTGGTGCAAGGTGTGGGAGTGGTCGGGAGAGTTCGAGATGCGCGAAGGCCAGACCATGGCCTGGCAGCAGATGCCGCTGACGGTGGACCCTGTATTGCCTGGTGCCTATCCAGTGTTGCAGTGGCTGGCCGAGGAGCGCGGCCAGCAGGGTTTGCTGGAATAACTCAAATGCTATTAAAATAATAGCTATTAGCGCTTATCTCATAAGCGCTAGAGCTGTATTTCATCTTTATTCACGCGGATGGCCGTTGCCGGAGGCCATCAATGCTGATGGCGCGGATCACCGTGCTGGGCATCATCGGGCGGTGCTTCCGCGGGCATGCGGAATTCTTCGCTGGCCCATGCGCCAAGGTCCATCTGCTTGCAGCGCTCGCTGCAAAAAGGCCGATAAGGATTCTGGACGCTGTAGATGCTGTCGCCGCCGCACTGCGGGCAGGTGACACGGCGCACGGCTTCGCCCGGTGGGATTGTGGTTGCCATCTGCTGGCCTCCTTCAGGCGCAGAGCGTGAGCTCGAACGCGGCATCATCGGTGGACGAATTCAGGCGTCCATCGGGTTCCTGCCGCATCAGGCGCACCGACACAATCAGGCGATTGCCGCTGATCTCGGGAATCAGATCGAGTGCCGGGTCAATGCGCAGGCGCAGCAACTGGAATGTGCGGCCCTGGGGCAGGTTTTGCTGAAACTGGCCGCGCTCGGCTGCCACCTTCTGGGGCACTCCCGTGTCGCGCAACAGCTTGAGCAGCACGTAAATCGACTCTGCCAGGGGCGCGAGGGTAGATGCCCATTGCTCCAGAGCGTGTTGGCGCACTGAAACGTCCTTGTGCTGCCAGGCGTAGTAGGCTGGCAGATCAAAGCCGCAGGTGCCTCCGGGAATGCCCATCCGGCTGCGAATGCTCATCAGCCAGTCGTTCTCGGTAAGGGCATGGCCCGACTTTCCCGTCTGCTGGTTGAGTGCGGTGAAGCAGTGGTCCAGCTGTGCCACCACGGCATCCAGTGCTGCCTCTGAAATGGAGGGATTGCCCCGGTAGCTGTCGAGCTGGTGCTTGTGTTTTTCGATGTCCTTGAGAACATCGGATTTGAGGTCGGCACGCGCGGCCACGTCCATGATCTCAAAAATGGTGACCAGGGCAAAGTGGTGGTCCAGCGGATGCTGGCGCGGAATCAGCTCGCCCAGCCGGCGAAACAACTGCTCTAGCCGCAGATAGGTTCTGAGGCGTTCGTTAAAGGGGTATTCGTAAAGGATCACGCTGGCGGGTTCCTGGGGGCTCAGTGGATGTTCTGACGCCGGTGGCGCACGGCAGGGAAAGGTGGTGCAAAAAACTCGGGTGCATCATAGCCCGAACAGGCGGGCAAGCTGCACTGCATGGCCATGCAGGGTGTTCAACGCGATGCCATCGTTCACAACCACGGCGTCGGCGGCGGCGCGCCGGGCTGGGCGGGATGCCTGTGTGTCCAGGATGGCTTGTACGGCTGCACGCTGAAGGCCGTTGCGCGCCATGACGCGGTGGATTTGTGTTTCGGTGCTGCAATCCACCACCACCACGGCATCGAGCTTGCGCACCCAGCGCCCCGACTCCACCAGCAGGGGAATATCGAAGACGATGGCGCGATGCCCTGCGGTTGCGGCATCTCGTGCTTGCTGATCGCCCAAGCGTGTCACCCAGGGGTGAACGATGGCTTCAAGTTGCGCGCGCGCAAGGGGGTTGGTAAAAGCCAGGGTGCGCATGCGGGCGCGGTCCATGGCGCCCGTGGCATCAATGGCGTCCTGTCCGAAGGCAGCCCGAATGTCGGCTATGGCAGCGCCCCCAGCAAAGGTGACACTGCGGGCAATCGCGTCTGCATCGATCAGCGCTGCGCCACAGGACTGCAGCATCTGCCCCAGCGTGCTCTTGCCGCTGCCAATGCCCCCGGTCAGGCCCACATGCATTGGCCGTTGCATCATTACAGACCGAACAGATTCAGCACCGTTTGCAAAATGGCATTGGGCCCGAACACCATGGCCGTGAGGCCAGCGCCCACGAGGAACGGCCCGAACGGAACATAGCCGCCTTCGCGCAGGTTGTTGAAGACCTTCAGACCAATTCCTACCAGTGCGCCAATGACAGAAGACATCAAGATGATCGGAACCAGCGCCTGCCATCCGAACCAGGCGCCGAGGGCGGCAAACAGCTTGAAGTCACCGTAACCCATGCCCTCCTTGCCAGTCACCAGCTTGAAGGCCCAGTAAACCAGCCACAGGGACAGGTACCCCGCTGCGGCACCCGTCACAGAGGCCAACAGGGGAACGTCAATCCAGTGCCCCGCCGACGCCAGCAGCCCCGCCCAGAGCAGTGGTAACGTAATGTCGTCGGGCAGCAAGGTGGTGTCCCAGTCGATAAACGCCAGGGCCACCATCGCTGCCGAAAAGCCGCACCAGGCCAAGCCCGTAGGCGTCAAACCCCACCGATAGGCGCAGAACGCAAAAAACGCCGCAGTGAGAATCTCCACCAGTGGATAGCGTGCACTGATGCGAACATGGCACGCCGAGCAGCGGCCGCGCAAAAACAGATAGCTCAGCACCGGTATGTTTTCATACCACTGCACCACATGTCCGCACGACGGGCAGCGTGAGCGGGGTGTCCACAAATTGAAGGCTGCTTCAGCGCCTGGCGCTGGCGCCGGTGGTGTATCGGTGCCAGCAGCGAACGCCGCATGCTCCTGTGCCCACTGGTGCTCCATCATTTTGGGCAATCGGTGGATGACGACATTCAGAAAGCTGCCGAGCAGCAGGCCCAGAACACCCGCAATGGCGGGCTCTGCCCAGAGATCCACGCCCATCAAACGACCTGACCGAGCTTGAAGATGGGCAGATACATCGACACCACGATGCCGCCGATGAGGGTGCCCAAAAATACGATGATGATGGGTTCCATCAGGCTAGACAGCCCGGCCACCATGTCATCCACCTCTGCTTCATAAAAATCGGCAGCCTTGCCCAGCATGTGATCAATGGAACCGGACTCCTCCCCAATGGCGCACATCTGCAGCACCATGGAAGGAAAAATGTTTGCATTGCCCATGGCGGCAGTCAGGCTGGTGCCGGTAGAAACCTCTTGCTGAATCTTGTCGGTGGCCATGGAATACACCGAATTTCCTGCGGCGCCGCCCACCGAGTCCAAGGCCTCCACCAGCGGAACGCCGGCCGCAAACATGGTCGAGAGCGTGCGGGTCCAGCGGGCAACGCAGGATTTTTCAACCAGCGCCCCGAAAATGGGCATGCGCAGCATCAGACGGTCCATGAACATCTGGACCTTTTCATTGCGCTGCCAGGCCTGCATGAAGAAATAGAAGCCGCCGCCCAGCACACCAAAAATCAACCACCACCACTTCACGAATATTTCGCTGATGGCCATGACGAACAGCGTTGGTGCGGGCAAATCTGCACCGAACGATGTGAATACTTCCTTGAAGGCCGGAATCACAAAAATCATGATCACGGTAACCACCACAAAAGCCACGATCACCACCGAAATCGGATACATGAGCGCCGATTTGATTTTGGACTTGATGGCCTCAGTCTTTTCCATGTAAAGGGCAAGACGGTCGAGAAGCGCTTCCAGAATACCGGCTGCCTCGCCCGCCTCAACCAGGTTGCAATACAGGCTGTCAAAATACATGGGGTACTTGCGAAACGCGCCGTTCAAGGATGTGCCGGTTTCAACATCCGACCGCACATCATTGAGCAATTTGGTCACGCTGGCATTTGTGTTGCCGCGTCCCACAATATCGAATGCCTGCAGCAGTGGCACCCCGGCCTTCATCATGGTGGCCAGCTGGCGGGTGAACAAAGCAATATCTTTGGGCTTGATCTTTTTGCCCGAGCGCATGCGGCGTTTTTTGATTTTGGTGGGGAAAACCCCTTGGCGCCGCAGCATGGCCTGCACCTGATTTTCGCCAACGGCACGAGTCTCACCCCGGACAATCTTTCCGTTGCGGTCTTTGCCTTCCCACTCAAAGACGAAGTCCTTGATATCGCGTTTGGATGCTGCTGTCGCCATGGTGCTCCCTCGTTTTTGACTTATTCGTTGGTCACTGCCAGCACTTCTTCGAGAGAAGTAAGACCTAATTTCGCTTTATGAAGCCCTGCATCGCGCAGAGAGCGTACGCCCTCCAGCTTTGCCTGCTCCGCAATTTCGAGCGCGCTACCGTCGCGCAGGATGATGCGCTGAATCTCTTCTGTGATCGGCATGACCTGATAAATCCCCAGTCGACCTTTGTACCCGTTGTTGCAGGCAGAGCAGCCCACCGGGCGGTAGGTCACCCACGAACCATCGATCTCATCCTCAGGGAAGCCGGCGTCCACCAAAGCTTCATGAGGAATATCAGCGGGTGTCTTGCAAATGGGGCAAAGTCGGCGGGCCAGGCGCTGCGCCGTGATCAAGATCACGCTCGATGCAATGTTGAAGGGGGCGATGCCCATGTTGCGCATGCGAGTCAACGTGGTGGGAGCATCATTGGTATGCAAAGTGGATAGAACCAAGTGCCCCGTCTGTGCTGCCTTGATGGAAATATCGGCAGTCTCCAGATCCCGAATTTCACCCACCATGATGATGTCCGGGTCCTGGCGCAGAAACGACTTGAGGGCTACTGCAAAGGTAAGCCCCGCCTTTTCGTTGACGTTGACCTGGTTGACCCCCGGCAGGTTAATTTCAGAGGGGTCTTCCGCCGTGGCGATATTGACGCCAGGCTTGTTGAGTAGATTCAAGCAGGTGTAAAGCGAAACCGTTTTACCCGACCCGGTGGGGCCGGTAACTAGGACCATTCCATACGGGCGCCCGATCGCTGCCAAGAGGCGCTCCTTCTCCACGGCCTCATAACCTAGGGCGTCAATGCCGAGTTTTGCGCTACTGGGATCCAGGATACGGATCACGATCTTTTCGCCGAACAGGGTAGGTAATGTGCTGACGCGAAAATCAATAACCCGGTCTGGCCCCACCTTCAGTTTCATTCGCCCGTCTTGAGGTACCCGTTTCTCGGAAATGTCGAGTCGCGAGATCACCTTGATGCGGGATGCCAGCTTGTCTTTGATGGCGATGGGCGGCGATGCAATTTCACGCAGTTCACCATCGATACGAAACCGCACCCGATACTGGTGCTCATAAGGTTCGAAATGCAAATCAGATGCCCGCATATTGAAGGCATCCAGCAGCATTTTGTGCAGGAACTTGACGATGGGAGCGTCTTCTACCTCGGTTCCGGTGTCTGCGCTCTCTGTGGCTTCTTCAACAGCGACGTCATCGAACTCAAAATCACCTCCCCCGCTGATCAGCGTATCCATGGATTCGCTGGTGGACTTGGTGCTACTTTCTACCAGGCGGCTGAGTTTGTCGTATTCCGCAATAATCCAGTCCACTCCCATTTGGGTAGTGAATTTGATCTTCTCGGCAGCCTCTTGATCCGTTGGGTCTGCCGTGGCCACGATGAGCCGGTTGTTTCGTTTGCTGAGAACCACCACCCGGTAGGCACTGCAAATCTTCGCGTCCAGCAGATCTTTGGGAAGTCGCAGGGGGTCGATTGCATCCAGATCGAGCAAGGGGGCGCCAAAAACGGCCGACACCGTGTGTGCCAAATCGGAAGCGGACACAGCGCCGGAGCCGGTCAACTCGGCGATAAAACTGGTACGCCCCGCTTGTGACTTTTTGTAAATATCTTCGGCGGATTTTTGTGTCAACTTTCCCGCGGACATCAGCGCGCGACCCAATCCTGGCAGGGCTACCGAGGAGGTTTCTTTCTGGGCAGTATCGACAGCGGCCATGTAACCCGGGCAAGTAGTGGTTAAAAAAACCATCCTATCACCCCCGAACACTCACGCGCTACACAGCGCTACCATATTGGCAGTATCGCCACACTGCCCTGGTGGGTGCTTGATTTATTCGAAAAGTGGTCGGGGTGAGAGGATTCGAACCTCCGGCCTCTACGTCCCGAACGTAGCGCTCTACCAGGCTAAGCTACACCCCGTGTACTGGGGCCGCTGATCACAGATCCGGCTGCATTTGGCGGATTTCAGGCGCGGCGTTCCAGCAGTTGTGCTGCCAATTGTAGCAAGCTCGTTGAGTGGGCGCCCGGTGGCAATTGCTCTGCGGCGGCCATTGCTCGGCGGGCTTCCGAGAAGGCTGCAATGCGCGCTGCTTCGAGCGCTCCGGTCATTCTCACGATGGTCACCACATCGTCCAGGCGGTCTGTGGATCCCTCCTCGATGGCGTGTCTCACAATGGCTGCCTGCTCGGCGCTGCCTCTTTGCATGGCCACAATGAGGGGGAGGGTTGATTTGCCTTCGCGCAGGTCGTCGCCCAGGTTTTTCCCCATTTCCGAGGCATTTCCGTCATAGTCCAGCACGTCGTCAATGATCTGAAACGCTGTGCCGAGCGCTTGACCATAGGTGGCGCAAGCCTCTTCGATTTCTGGAGGGCTGTTGGCAAGAATGGCGCCCAGCCGCGCGCTGGCTTCAAAGAGCTTGGCCGTCTTCGAACGAATAACTTGCAGGTACCCCTCCTCATCGAGGGATGCGTCGTGCATGTTCATCAGCTGCAATACTTCGCCTTCAGCAATGACATTGGTGGCCTCGGACAGCACCTCCATGATGCGCATGCTTCCTGCTTCCACCATCATTTGAAATGAGCGCGTGTGCAGAAAGTCCCCCACCAGAACACTCGCGGGATTGCCGAAAGTCTGGTTGGCCGTGGCGCGTCCCCTGCGAAGGGTGGACGCATCTACAACGTCGTCGTGCAGCAAGGTGGCGGTGTGAATCAGCTCAACGACTGCCGCCAGGCTGAATCGATGGTGCTCTCGATAGCCCAGGGCGCCGCACACCAGCAGCAGCAAGGCCGGGCGCAGACGCTTGCCGCCGGCCGCGATGATGTACTGGGATATTTGTGCCACCAAGGGCACGCTGGACGTCAGGCGTTGGGCAATGACCTGGTCCACTTCGCGCATGTCGTCGGTGATGATCGTCAGCGGCGATGTGGCGGCGGAGATGAGGGGGGATGTCAAGATAGGGTGCACGCAGAAAGTGCTGCGGATTATAGGAAGGCCCGCGTGCACGCTGGCGGTGGCTGATGTGCTGGAGGCACAAGTGCACGCCGGGGGTTGGCTGAAATTTCCCAGGGTGTTATAATTTTTGGCTCTGTGGAAATTCGTCTGCAGAACTCATATCAAGAGGTCAACATGTACGCGGTCATAAAAACCGGCGGCAAGCAGTATCGCGTTGCTTCCGGCGAAAAAATTAAAGTAGAACAGATTGCTGCGGACGTAGGCCAGGAAATTGTGATCGACCAGGTTCTGGCTGTCGGCAACGGCGCTGAACTGAAGGTGGGTACTCCCCTGGTGTCCGGCGCAACCGTGAAAGCCACCGTTGTGGCGCACGGCAAGCACGACAAAGTGCACATCTTCAAGATGCGCCGTCGCAAGCACTATCAGAAACGTCAAGGTCACCGTCAGCAGTTCACCGAACTGCAAATCGGCGTGATCGCTGCTTAAGAAGGAGCTGATGTCATGGCACAGAAAAAAGGCGGCGGCTCTACGCGAAACGGGCGCGACTCCAAGCCGAAGATGCTGGGTGTCAAGGCGTTCGGTGGTGAACTGATCAGTGCTGGTTCGATCATCGTGCGCCAGCGCGGCACGCGTTTCCACCCCGGCAGCAATGTCGGCGTCGGCAAGGATCACACCTTGTTCGCCTTGGTGGACGGCCACGTGTCGTTTGGCACCAAGGGTGCGTTGTCCAAGTCCACGGTCAACGTGACTCCCGCCTGAGGTTGGTTCCTCTGGCAGCAATCGAAGCCCCGCCCTGTCGGGGCTTTGTTGTTTAAGGCGTGCGCTGGTGCTAAGGTGCTGGCCCGCGTGCCCCGCATGGACGGGGCTTTGTGCTTTCAGGAGGGTTTGTCCGCCTGGGTTGCGCTCTTTTGTAAACTGGATATCCCATGAAGTTCGTCGATGAAGCCTTTATTGACATTGCCGCAGGTGATGGTGGCAATGGCTGCGTGTCATTCCGGCACGAAAAATACAAGGAATTCGGCGGCCCCAATGGCGGTGACGGTGGGCGCGGTGGGCATGTGTTTGCCATCGCCGACCCGAATCTCAATACGCTGGTGGATTTTCGCTATTCGCGCCGCCATGAAGCGAAGCGGGGCGAACATGGCATGGGCTCCGACATGTTTGGTGCCGCTGGCACCGACATCACCCTGAAGATGCCGGTGGGCACCATCATTACCGACGCCGAAACGGGCGAGGTGCTGTACGAGTTGCTGACGCCCGGGGAGGTGATCACCATTGCCAAGGGCGGGGACGGCGGTTTTGGCAACATGCGCTTCAAAAGCGCAATCAACCGCGCTCCGCGTCAAAAGACCCCGGGCTGGCCAGGTGAGAAGAAAAACCTCAAGCTGGAATTGAAGGTGCTCGCCGATGTCGGGCTGCTGGGTATGCCCAACGCGGGCAAATCCACTTTCATCACCGCGGTTTCTAACGCGCGCCCCAAGATTGCCGACTATCCCTTCACCACGCTGCACCCTAATCTCGGGGTGGTGCGCGTGGGGCCTGAGCAGAGCTTTGTGGTGGCCGATATTCCTGGTCTGATTGAGGGTGCCTCGGAGGGGGCCGGACTGGGCCACCAATTCTTGCGCCACCTGCAACGCACCCGGCTGCTGCTGCACATTGTGGATCTGGCGCCTTTCGATGATGCGGTGGACCCGGTGGCCCAGGCCAAGGCCATCGTGAACGAGCTGAAAAAATACGACCAGAAGCTCTACAGCAAGCCACGCTGGCTGGTGCTGAACAAGCTGGACATGGTGCCAAAGGAGGAGCGGGAGGCGCGCGTGAAGGATTTTGTCAAGCGCTTCAAATGGAAAGGGCCGGTGTTCGAAATCTCTGCGCTGACGCGCGAGGGTTGTGAGCCGCTGATCCATGCGATCTTCCGCCATGTGCAGTCCGAACAACGGATCGAAAACGAGCCGGTGGAAGTGGATCCACGGTTTGCTGGAGATGCCGCCGTTTGATACCGTTGGCTGTTGAGGTTGCTTATTTTGCTATATAAATAATAGCTGTTAGCGCTTTATCCATAAGCGCTAGCGGTCAAAATGACTTAAAAAATGGTTTCCAGCGTATTGCGCGATGCCCGTCGCATTGTGGTGAAAGTGGGCTCCAGTCTAGTGACCAACGAGGGGCGCGGCCTCGATGAAACCGCCATCGGCGAATGGAGTCGCCAGCTGGCTGCGCTGGTGCGCGGCGAGGGCGGTGTTCCACGCGAAGTGGTGATGGTGTCCAGCGGTGCGATTGCGGAAGGCATGAAGCGCCTGGGCTGGACTGCGCGCCCCCACGAAATCCACGAACTGCAGGCCGCCGCGGCGGTGGGGCAGATGGGACTGGCGCAGATGTACGAGACCAAGCTGCGCGAGCAGGGCATGGGCAGCGCACAGGTGCTGCTCACCCACGCCGATCTGGCTGATCGTGAGCGCTACCTCAATGCGCGCTCGACCTTGCTGACGCTGCTGCGCCTTGGCGTGGTTCCCGTGATCAATGAAAACGATACCGTGGTCACGGACGAAATCAAATTCGGTGACAACGATACCCTCGGTGCGCTGGTGGCCAACCTGGTCGAGGCGGATGCGCTGGTCATCCTCACGGACCAAAAGGGGCTCTACACGGCAGATCCGCGCAAAGACCCATCGGCCCAGTTTGTGCATGAAGCCCAGGCGGGCGATCTGGCTCTGGAAGCCATGGCCGGCGGGGCGGGCTCCAGCATTGGCAAGGGTGGAATGATCACCAAGATTCTGGCTGCCAAGCGGGCGGCGGGGTCGGGGGCTTCCACCGTCATTGCCTGGGGTCGTGAAGAGAATGTCTTGGTGCGGCTGGTGCAGGGCGAAGCGCTCGGTACGCTGCTGGTGGCCCAGACGGCCAAAACACAGGCCCGCAAACAGTGGATGGCTGACCATCTGCAAATGCGGGGCGCTGTGGTGGTGGACGCCGGTGCAGCCGCCAAGCTGCGCGATGAGGGCAAAAGCCTGCTGCCCATCGGAATGACGGCAGTGGAGGGCGATTTTTCGCGTGGCGAAGTGATTGCGGTGCGCGATCCGTCGGGCCGGGAGATCGCTCGCGGACTGGCCAACTACGCCAGCGCGGAAGCGCGGCTCTTGTGCCGCAAACCGTCTTCTGAGTTTGAAAAGCTGCTCGGTTATGTCGCCGAGTCGGAGATGGTGCACCGCGACAACCTGGTGCTTACAGCGGCTTGACGCGCCTTGTCGGTGCCTAGGTAACCTGGATAGGCCGTTCAGAGGGAAGGCCGCATTCGCAAGCCAGGTGTCGCACGGGCACCGCAGGCGGGCTTGCCCTGCGCACAAAAGATTTAAATCGAGCGTGGCGCGATGCCGGGGCAAGGCAAGGCTTCCAGCTCTGCCGGCACACTGTTTTGCGGATCCGGGTCAAAACTTGCGCCGGGCGGCAGTTCCATTCCGGGGTTCAACAACAGAGATCCCGCCCGGTGCATTGGGCCGCCTTGTGGATCCATGTCGCGCGCTCTCATACCGCTACGCAGGTAGCGATTGCGTTGCTCATGACGCGGAAGGTACCGGGCGAGTTCGGTCAAGGCCATCTCATAGACGCCGCGTTTGAACTCGACCACCACATCCAGCGGCACCCAATAGTCGTGCCATCTCCAGGCATCGAACTCGGGATGGTCGGTGGCCCGAAGGTTCAGATCCCAATCGTGGCCCACCAGTTGAAGCAGATACCAGATTTGTTTCTGGCCTTTGTAATGACCGCGCGCATCGCGGCGGATGTACCGGTCAGGCACCTCATAGCGCAACCAGTCCCGCGTACGGGCGACCAAGCGCACATGGTTGGGATGCAGTCCCACCTCCTCATGCAGCTCACGAAACATGGCTTGCTCGGGGGTTTCGCCCCGGTCAATGCCACCTTGCGGAAACTGCCAGCTGTGGGTGCGAATGCGTTTGCCCCAGAACACCTGGTTCTTCTGGTTGAGCAGGATGATGCCGACGTTCGGCCGAAAGCCGTCCCGGTCAAGCATAATCAAACCCCAAATTTTTAAACTGTGTCCATTATGCACGGCGCCTAGTGCGCGGCAAGTGGGCTGGTCTGTTCTGCCTGAAATCGATTCCGATGAAAGCCTCCCAATTCTTTATCTCCACCCTCAAGGAAGCTCCGGCCGATGCCGAAGTGGTCAGCCACAAACTCATGATGCGGGCGGGGCTGATCAAGAAGCTGGGCGCTGGCATCTACAGCTACATGCCCATGGGCGTTCGGGTGATCCGCAAGGTCGAGGCCATCGTGCGCGAGGAAATGAACCGTGCCGGTGCGGTGGAGCTGGTCATGCCCGTGGTTCAGCCGGCAGAGCTGTGGCAAGAAACGGGGCGGTTTGAGAAGATGGGCCCTGAGTTGCTGCGCATCCAGGATCGCCATGGCCGTGATTTCGTGGTGCAGCCGACCAGCGAAGAAGTGATCACTGACATCGCACGCCAGGAGCTACGCAGCTATAAGCAGTTGCCCAAGAACTTCTACCAGATCCAGACCAAGTTCCGTGATGAGCGCCGGCCCCGCTTTGGCCTGATGCGTGGGCGCGAGTTCACCATGAAGGACGCCTATAGCTTCGACCGCGACCAGGTCTCGGCCAAGGCCAGCTACCAGGTCATGGCCCAAGCCTACCGGCGCATCTTTGACCGTTTCGGCCTCACCTACCGTGCCGTGGCGGCCGACAGCGGCGCCATTGGTGGAGACCTGAGCGAGGAATTCCAGGTGATTGCCGCCACGGGTGAAGACGCCATCGTTTACTGCCCCCAGAGCGACTATGCCGCCAACATGGAAAAGGCCGAGGCGCTGGCCCCTTCGGGAGCGCGTGGCGCGGCGACACAGGGGATGGCCAAGGTCGCAACGCCCGGCAAGAGCACCTGCGCCGACGTGGCGGAGTTGCTGGGCGTGCCGCTCAAGACCACCGTCAAATCGCTGGTGCTGGCCACCGACGAGACCACCGCGGCGGGCGAGATTGTCAAAACCCAGGTCTGGTTGCTGCTGCTGCGTGGTGACCACGACATGAACGAGATCAAGGTGGCCAAGGTGCCGGGGCTGGAGGGCTTCCGCTTCGCAACCCTGGGCGAGATTGACGAGCACTTTGGCTGCAAGCCCGGTTATCTGGGGCCCATCGGCTTGAAGAAGCCGCTCAAAATCGTGGCAGATCGTGAAGTCACGCTGATGGCCGACTGGATCTGCGGCGCCAATGAAGCGGATTTCCACACCACCGGAGTGAACTGGGGCCGTGACCTGCCCGAGCCAGACGCCGTGGCCGATCTGCGCAATGTGGTGGCGGGCGACCCCTCGCCGGATGGCCAGGGGGAACTTGCCATTGAGCGCGGCATCGAAGTGGGCCATGTCTTCTATCTCGGCACCAAGTACAGCCGCGCGATGAACGCCACCTTTCTGGACGCAAACGGCAAACCCCAGCTGCTGGAGATGGGTTGCTACGGCATCGGCATTACCCGCCTGCCTGCTGCAGCGATCGAGCAGAACCATGACGAGCGCGGCATCATCTGGCCCGATGCGATTGCACCCTTCACCGTGGTCATCTGCCCCGTGGGCATGGAACGCAGCGAAGCGGTCAAGACCACGGCCGAGTCGCTGTATGCCGATTTGCTAGCCGCTGGCATCGACGTGATCCTGGACGACCGCGGCGAGCGCCCCGGCGCGATGTTTGCCGACTGGGAGCTGATTGGCGTGCCACACCGCGTGACCGTTGGCGACAAGAGCCTCAAGGAAGGCGTGGTCGAGTACCAGCACCGCCGCGATGCCGAAGCCTCCAAAGTGGCCGTGGCCGATATCCTGGCCCATGTGAAGGGGCGCATGGCCGTATGACAAGGGAGCGCGATCTGTCTGCAAGCGCCTCGGCCATGGCCGGGCTGACCGGTGTGTCCCGGCGTGCGTGCCTGGTGTCGCTTGCGGCACCTGCCGCATGGCTGGGGGCGCCTGCGCAGGCCCACGCAGGCAGTCAGTTGGAAGAGCCGTTGATGGATTCGGTGCGTACGGCGCTGACATCGGCGGTGGGCAACTTTGGCCCGCCCGAGCCGCAGTTCTTCAGCACCGAAGCGCGTCTGCACTATTTGCGCTGGCTGGGCACCATGAGCGACCGTTTGCGCCGTCGCAAGCCTGAATGGGAAGTGCGCCGCGACTTCCTGCAGACGGTGTGGTACGAGTCCAAGCGCGCGGGGCTCGATGTGTCGCTGGTCATGGGGCTCATCCAGGTCGAGAGCGCCTTTCGAAAGTTCGCCGTGTCCAGCGTGGGGGCCCGTGGCTACATGCAGGTCATGCCCTTCTGGACGCGCGTGATTGGTGATGGCGACCCGGGCAAACTGTTTCACATGCAGACCAACCTGCGTTTTGGCTGTGTGATCCTGCGCCACTACATCGACCGCGAGCGCGGCGACCTGTTCCTGGCGCTGGGCCGCTACAACGGCAGCCGGGGCCGCTCGCCCTATCCCGATGCCGTGTTTGGTGCCCAGCGCAACTGGCATTTCAACGAGAAACCCGCAGCGGCCTGATTCATCAGGGTGACGGGGGCGGGCGCGGGCACAAGGTGGATCAGGGTGCGGCCGTTGCGGCAGGGTCTACAGGGCCGCTGTTTTCCAGGGGTACTGGTTTCAGGCGCGACACCATCACCTGATCAACGCGAAAGCTGTCCACGTCCACCACCTCGAACTTGTAGCCGCCCCAGCTCACACTGTCGGTGCGTCGGGGAACGCGGCGCAGCATCACCATCAGGAAGCCGGCCAGGGTTTCGTAGTCGTCGCTGTGCGGCAGTTCGTCCAGGCCCAGCGCATGCAACACGTCTTCCACCGGGGTGACGCCATCGATGAGCCACGAGTTCTCGTCGCGCCGCACGATCTGCTCTTCGTCGGCCGATCCCACCAGATCGCCCATGACGGTGCTCATCACGTCGTTCAGCGTCACCACGCCCACCACCAGGCTGTATTCGTTCACGATGACGGCGAAATCCTCGTGCACCTGGCGGAACTGTTCCAGCACCTCGGACAAGGTGAGGCGGTCGGGCACGATCAGCACCTTGCGCACCAGGCTGTCGTCGGCCAGCGAAATGGGCTGGTTGTTCAGCACACGCTGAAACAGGTCTTTGGCGTCCACATAGCCCACCACATGGTCGATATCGCCTTCACACACAGGGTAGGTCGAGAAGGGCTCGGCCGCGATGCGCAGGCGAATCACGGCGTCCGGCTCGTCGCGCAGAAAAAAGGCAATGCGATCGCGTGGTGACATGGCACTAGACACCATGCGCGTATCGAGCTCAAACACATTGGTGATGACCTGCTGCTCGCGCGCGGCCAGCACGCCCGCCCGCGCACCGGCTTCCATCATGGCCAGGATGTCGTCAGAGGTGATGCGGTCGTCCCGCAGGGACGACATGCCCAGCAGGCGGAACAGGGCGTCCGCCCCCTTGCTGTAAAACCACACAAGCGGACGCATCACGGTCATCAGGAACACCATGGGCTGGGCCAGCCGCACCACCATGTTCTCTGGCTCGGCCATGCCCAGGCGCTTGGGGAACAGGTCGGAAAACAGGATGAACAGCGACGTGATGACTACGAAAGACGCCAGAAAGCCGACGGTCTGGGCGCTGGCGTCCGGTAGCCACAGCCCTGACAGCGCCGTGAAATGCGGGCTCAGCGCGCCTTCGCCAACGATGCCCCCCAAAATGGCCACTGCGTTTTGTCCGACCTGCACCACGGTGAAGTAGTCCCCTGGCTGCTCCTGCAGGCGCAGCACCCGGTCGGCGCGTGCATCACCCTCGTCCGCCATCTGGCGCAGGCGCAGGCGGCGTGCGGCAGCCAGCGAAATTTCGGCCACCGAAAAGAATGCACTGGCTGCGATGAGCAGGCCAATGATGAGCAGGCTTTGGGTCAGGGTCATGGTGATGGAGAAGCCGGGCGGGGCCTGGCGGCAGACTCGCCGGGCCTTGTGAGTGTAGCGACGCACGCGTGCACTGCAGTACGGCTTGCAGCACCCAGAGCTGCGCAATTGCGCCCGCCAGGGTGAGCGCCAATGCACGGAAAGGATGATCCCGAGCGCTGACCAATCGACGTCAAAACGGGCAAAGCCGCCCACAGGCGGCCTTGCAACACTAGAGGTGCGGACGTGTGCCCTGCGGCGTGGCTCAGCCCTCGCTGCCGAGCAGCTGCTTGAGCTCGCCCGATTCGTACATCTCCATCATGATGTCCGAACCGCCAATGAACTCACCTTTCACATACAGCTGCGGAATGGTGGGCCAGTTGCTGTATTCCTTGATGCCCTGGCGGATTTCCTCGTCTTCCAGCACGTTGACTGTGGTCAGGGCTTTGGTGTCCACGCCGCAGGCCTTGAGGATCTGGATGGCACGGCCCGAAAAGCCGCACATCGGAAAGCTGGCATTGCCTTTCATGAACAGCAGGATGTCGCTGGATTTCACGAGGGCGTCGATGCGTTGTTGGGTGTCGCTCATGGGGTTCTCCTTGTAGGGGGCTGACGGGCAAAAGGCCCGCAATGGGGGGATTATTTCACTGTCGGCCACTGCCCGCCGGTGCAACGCGCGATGCCGGCGAGGTCTTTGCGGCTTTGCACCTGCGCAAAGCCCTGTTCTCGCAGCAGCGTGCTGACGGCGTCGGCCTGGTCGTGGCCATGTTCCAGCAGCAACCAGCCGCCCGGCACCAGATGCGCGGGGGCTTGGGTCACAATGGTGCGGATGTCGTCGAGTCCGTCGGCACCGCTGGCCAGGGCCTGCAGGGGTTCGTGGGTCAGCGCGGCCAGGTGCGGGTCGGCCGCCGGAATGTAGGGCGGGTTGGAGACGATGGCGTCAAACCGGCCTTCGACACCGTCCAGCCAGTGGCCCCGTGCAAACCGCACGGGCAACGCCAGGCGCTGTGCATTGGCTTGCGCCACGGCCAGGGCATCGGAGCTGGCATCCACGGCCAGCACCTGGGCTGTGGGGCGCTGGTGCTGCAAGGCCAGCGCAATCGCGCCGCTGCCGGTGCCCAGGTCCACGATGCGTGGCGGGTGCAGCGGGTCGGTCAGGTGTGCGATCACTTCCAGGGCCCAGTCCACCAGCGTCTCGGTGTCGGGGCGCGGGTCGAGCACGCGGGCGTCAATGACCAGCGGCAGGCCATAAAACTCTTTGCGCCCGGTCAGGTAGGCCACGGGCTCTCCGGCTGCGCGGCGTTGGCACAGGGCCATGAATGCTTCGTGCACTGCGGGCTCCAGCGCATCGGTGTCATGCGCCAGCAGCCAGGCGCGGCCTGCGTCGGGGCGGCCCATGGCGTGCAGTAGCAGCATCTGTGCATCGATGCGTTCCAGGCCCAGGGTGCGGGCCTGCGTCAGAACCTGCGCCAGGGTGGGGGTTGATGTGTTCACTCTATTTTTGATAGCTGCTTGCGCT
The DNA here is from genome assembly GCF_002281195.1 of Acidovorax sp. 35-64-16. Taxonomy (NCBI): domain Bacteria; kingdom Pseudomonadati; phylum Pseudomonadota; class Betaproteobacteria; order Burkholderiales; family Comamonadaceae; genus Acidovorax; species Acidovorax sp. 35-64-16. The sequence continues at coordinate 71,230 of NZ_NCFM01000005.1, forward strand.
TATGCAAAAAGGGCTACAGCCCGATTTCATTAAAAATCATTGTCCGCCTTGGATGGAGGCGCCCATCTCCAGCTCTTCGAGCTGCTCGGCTTCGCGTGCATGCGCCAGTGCTTGCAGCACCTCGGTCAGGTCGCCTTCCATCACGGCCAGCAGCTTGTACAGCGTGAGGTTGATGCGGTGGTCGGTCAGCCGCCCCTGCGGGAAGTTGTAGGTGCGGATGCGGTCGCTGCGGTCGCCGCTGCCGATCAGGCCCTTGCGCAGCGCGGCCTCTTTGGCGGCGCGCTCGCTGCGCTCTTTCTCCTGGATGCGCGCCTGCAGCACCTGCAGGGCCTTGGCCTTGTTGCTGTGCTGGCTGCGGCCGTCCTGGCACTCGGCCACGATGCCGGTGGGCAAGTGCACCACGCGCACGGCCGAGTCGGTCTTGTTGATGTGCTGGCCGCCCGCGCCGCTGGCGCGAAAGGTGTCGATGCGCAGATCGGCCGGGTTGAGCTTGATGGCCTCGGTCTCGTCGGGTTCGGGCATCACGGCCACGGTGCAGGCGCTGGTGTGGATGCGGCCCTGGGTTTCGGTGGCGGGCACGCGCTGCACGCGGTGGCCGCCCGATTCGAACTTCAGTGCGCCGTAAACGTGGTCACCTTCGATGCGCAGCACGATTTCCTTGTAACCCCCCAGCTCGGCCGCGTTTTCGCTGATGACCTCGACCTTCCAGCCCACGCGGTCGGCGTAGCGCATGTACATGCGCGTGAGGTCGCCCGCAAACAGCGCCGATTCATCACCACCCGTGCCCGCCCGGATTTCGACAAACGCGTTGCGTGCGTCGTCGGGGTCTTTGGGCAGCAGCAGGCGCTGCAATTCGTCTTCTAGCTGCAGCAGTTCGGCGGAGGCAGCGGTGATTTCTTCCTGCGCCATTTCCGCCATCTCAGGGTCGGCAAGCATCTCGCGCGCTCCGGCCAGGTCGGCTTCGCACTGCACAAAACGGGCATAGCGGCCGGCGACCTGGGTGACCTCCGCATGTTCGCGCGACAGCACGCGGTATTGCGCCATGTCGGCCATGATGTCTTCGCGCGAGAGCAAAAAATCCAGTTCGCCCAGACGCTGCGCATAGCGTTCCAGCTGGCTTCGGAGAAAAGGTTTCATTTTTAATCGTTATTGTCGCTACTAAAAACGTAGCTGGTCGCGCTTATCTGGTATGGGAAAATGGTCTATTTCGCCTAAATATTCACGGGTCACAGATACTTCGCACCATCTGTTCTGGATCGTCGAAGCCTTGGCGCTCAGCGGGTACAGCCCTTCAGTCCTTCGGCATGCCCAAGGCCGGTCAGACCCCGTGCGAACGGCTGCCCATCGAAGACAGGTTGCCAATCAGGCAATGGGCCGTGACAACCGGGGGCGAAGGCTCAGTGGGCTCCGTCCAGGATCCAGCGCGCCAGGCCCCGGGCGCTTTCTTCGCTCAGGTGTTCGTGGGCGCCAATGCGGCCCACCAGGCGCGGCTTGCGCAACTCGGTGATCAGGTGGTCTTCGGCGCCGGCTTCGCCGCGGTGCTTGGCGGTGTGGCTGGCCAGCTGCGCAAAGCTGGGCGCGTTGGGGTGGTAGGCGTTGCTGTGGCAGCTGTAGCAGCCCATCTCCACCGCCAATGTGGAGCCGGCCTGTGCCAGTGGGCAGGCCGCCAGGGCGAAACCCAGGAGGAAGGGAAGGACGATTTTGTGTGCGTGGGCCATGGGCCGGACTTTCAAGCAAAGGGAAACAACGGGCAGCAGGCGCTGCCGAGCCAGTGTTGCCCCGAACCCCCCATGGACGGGCAGGCCAAGGCAGTATGAGCGGCGCTACAGGCCGGTCTTGCTTTGCGAGCGCAGGAACAGGCGCGAGACGGTCTGCGCAGTCTGGGCGCGCAGGTCGGCGTCGCCTGCCCGCAACTCGGCCATGGTGCCGTGCAGCATCTTCTGGGCAAGACCACGCGAAAGGGCCTCCAGCACGGCATCGACATCTTCGCCTTTGGCCAGCAGCTTTTTGGCGCGCGCGATCTCCAGGGCGCGCCACTCGTCGGCCTGGGCGTTGATCTGCTGGATCAGGGGCACCACGCCGCCTGCGGCACCTGCGGGGCTGCGCAGCTCCATCCAGTGCATGAAGCTCTGCACCCCGGCATCGATGATGGCTTCGGCCTGCGCCACGGCCGCCTGGCGGTTGGCCTGGGCGGTCTGCACCACGCTGGCCAGGTCGTCCACGGTGTACAGGTACACGTCGCCCAGGGCCTTGACCTCGGGCTCGATGTCGCGCGGAACGGCCAGGTCCACCATGAACATGGGGCGGTGGCGGCGTTTTTTGAGGGCACGCTCCACGGCACCCAGGCCGATGATGGGCAGGGTGCTGGCGGTGCAGCTGATGATGGCGTCGAACTCGTGCAGGCGCTCGGGCAGGTCCGACAGGCGCATCACCTCGCCACCAAAACGGGTGGCCAGCTTCTCGCCGCGCTCCAGCGTGCGGTTGGCGATGGCAATGGACTGGGGGTTCCTGGCGGCGAAATGCGTGGCCGCCAGTTCGATCATTTCGCCCGCGCCGACAAACAGCACGCGGATCTCGGAGAGGTCTTCAAACAACTGGCCCGCCAGGCGCACAGCGGCGGCGGCCATGCTGATGCTGTGCGCGCCGATTTCGGTGCTGGTGCGCACCTCTTTGGCCACGGCAAAGCTGCGCTGGAACAGCTGGTTGAGCGTGGTGCCCAGGGCGCCCGCCGTTTCGGCGGCACGCACGGCGTTTTTCATCTGCCCAAGAATCTGGGCCTCGCCCAGCACCATCGAGTCAAGCCCGCTGGCCACGCGAAAAGCGTGGCGCGCCACCAGGCTGTCTTCCAGCGTGTAGGAGTGCGAGCGCAGCAGCGCGGGGCTTACGCCACCGCTTTGCGCCAGCCACCCGAGCGTGTGGTCCATGGCGGCCTGCTCGCCAGCGCAATAGATTTCGGTGCGATTGCAGGTGGAAATGATGGCGGTTTCGACGCCGTTGTGGCGGCTGCTTTGGCCCAGCGACTGGCGCAACCCCTGCAGAGTGGGCGTGATCTGGTCAAGCGCAAACGCGAATTTACCGCGCAGATCGAGCGGCGCGGTGGTGTGGTTGATGCCGAGGGCCCAGACTGCCATAGACGCCGATTATAAAATTGTTCTCGGCATCGGGTACCGTGTTTGCCTAAGCCTTGATCTGGGTCACGTTTATGGGTCCGCTGGACGCTTTTTATCACGCCGTGAATTTCATGGCGCCCGCTGCGGCGCTGGCCGTTTTGCTGGCGCTGGGCGGGCGCTTGATTCGATCAAAAGGGGCGTTGGCGCTTTCCTGGCGTGCGCAAGCAGCTATTAATTTTGTGGTTGGCTGCGCCGTGCTGGTGGCTGGATTGGTCGTGCTGGGCCGCGACGGCAAGATGCTGACTTATGCGGCGCTGGTGTTGGGCTGCGCCACCTGCCAGTGGGTGCTGGTGCGGGGCTGGCGGGGCTGAGCGTCGATTCGGTGCGGGTGCCGGGCCGCTGCGGCGCGGCACCTGACGATTCACTGATCGGCCGGGCTGAACAGATCGACGCGGTCGGTGATGATGCCGTCGGTTCCCAGGTCGATCAGGCGTTGGGCAGCCCATTCGTCGTTGACCGTGTAGCTCAGGGCGCGCATACCGAGTGCGTGAACCTGTTGTACCAGGGCGACATTCCACAGCGCGTGGTTGCACACCAGCGCCTGGCAGCCTAATTGCTGCGCCAGGGCCAGGCAGCCGTCTTGCAGGGCATCGACCAGCAGGCCGCGTGGCAGCTGCGGAGCAGCGGCCTGGGCCGCTGCCAGTGCGTCTGGCTTGAACGAGGTCAGCAAGGGCGGCACGGCCGTGGCGGGCCAGATGCGTGCCAGCAACTCGCCCACGGCGCGGCCGGTGGCGGCTTCGGCGCCAGGGGTGGGTTTGATTTCCACATTCAGGCAGTAATGGTTGGCCAGGCACCAGCGCGCCAGCGCCTCCAGTGTGGGCAGGCTCTCGCCAGCGCAGGCGCGGGAATGCCAGCTTCCGGCATCGAGTTGCGACAGCGCAGACCAAGGCAGATCACTGCCCGTGCCTTGGCCATTGGTGGTGCGCTGCAGCGTGGCATCGTGCAGCAGAAACAGCACGCCATCGGCGCTGAGCTTGGCGTCGCATTCGAACATGCGGTAACCGTGCTGGGCCCCCAGGCGGAAGGCCGACATGGTGTTTTCGGGCGCCAGTTTGCCGGCGCCGCGGTGGGCGATCCAGCGGGGATAAGGCCAGGGGGTGGTCATGCGGGGTATCCGTCTGGCCGGGTCAGAGGCGTTTGCCGGTCTCGGCATGAAACCAGTGCAGGCGGTTTTCACGGGGCGTGACATGGATGGTGTCGCCCGGCTTGGGCGCGGCGCTCCCTTCTTCAATGCGCACGATCAGGCTGTCACCCCCCATGGTGGCGTACACCAGGCGCTCGGCGCCCAGCAGCTCGACCGTGTCCACGCGCACCTCCCAGCCTGCCGAGGTGATGTCCAGGTGTTCGGGGCGAATGCCCAAAATGGTGCCGGGCTTGCTGTTGGGCGCATGGCGCAGCAGGTTCATGGGGGGCGAGCCGATGAAGCTGGCGACAAAAATCGATGCTGGGGTGTGATAGACCTCTTCGGGCGTGCCGAACTGCTCCATCACGCCAGCGTTCATGACGATCATGCGCTGCGCCAGCGTCATGGCTTCGACCTGGTCGTGCGTGACGAACAGGCTAGTGATGCCCAGCTCACGGTGCAGTTTCTGGATTTCGATGCGGGTTTGCGCGCGCAGCTTGGCGTCGAGGTTTGACAGCGGCTCGTCAAACAAAAACACCTGCGGCTGGCGCACGATGGCCCGGCCCATGGCCACGCGCTGGCGCTGGCCGCCCGAGAGCTCGCGCGGCTTGCGCTCGAGCAGGTGGCCCAGTTCCAGGATCTTGGCGGCCTTGTCCACGCGCACCTTGATCTCGGCGATGGGCACCTTCTTGATCTTGAGACCGTAGGCCATGTTGTCGAACACGGTCATGTGCGGGTACAGCGCGTAGTTCTGGAACACCATGGCGATGTCGCGCTCGGCGGGTTCCAGGTTGTTGACCACGCGCCCGCCAATGGCAATGTCACCGCCCGAGATTTCTTCCAGGCCGGCGACCATGCGCAGCAGCGTGGACTTGCCGCAGCCCGAGGGGCCCACGATCACGATGAATTCGCGGTCGCTGATTTCTGCATTGATGCCATGGAGCACGGGCACGGCAGTTTTGCCGTGGCCATAACGTTTGACGACGTTTTTGAGAGAGATGGATGCCATAAACGGATGGGGTTCAGTATTTCAAAAAGCGGTGTGGGGCGGGTCTTACTTTTCGGTGTCCACCAGGCCCTTCACGAACCACTTTTGCATCAGGATCACCACGGCAGCTGGTGGCAGCATGGCCAGGATGGCCGTGGCCATGGCGATGTTCCAGTCGATGGAGGCTTCGCCGCCACCGCCGACCATGCGCTTGATGCCGATTACCACGGGGTACATGTCTTCGGTGGTGGTCATCAGCAGCGGCCACAAATACTGGTTCCAGCCATAGATGAACTGGATCACGAACAACGCGGCGATCGAGGTCTTGGACAGGGGCACCAGCACATCCTTGAAAAAGCGCATGGGGCCGGCACCGTCCATGCGGGCGGCTTCCACCAGCTCGTCCGGCACCGTCAGAAAGAACTGCCGAAACAGGAACGTGGCGGTGGCCGATGCGATGAGCGGCAGGGTCAGCCCGCCGTAGGTGTTGAGCAGGCCCAGATCGGCCACGACCTTGTAGGTGGGCAGGATGCGCACTTCCACGGGCAGCATCAACGTCAGGAAGATGGCCCAGAAGCACAGCATCTTGAACGGAAAGCGGAAATACACGATGGCAAAGGCCGACAGCAGCGAGATGGCGATCTTGCCCACGGTGATGATGATGGCGGTCACGAAGCTCACCCACATCATGTGGACCACATTGGTGTTGGAGCCAAGCTTGCCCGAGCCAAACAACGCGGCTTTGTAATTGGCCCACATTTCACCGCCGGGCAGCAGTGGCATGGGGGCCTGCACGATATCTGCGGCCGTGTGCGTAGAGGCCACCAAGGCCAGGTAAAGGGGGAAGGCCACCACCATCACGCCGAGAATCATCACGGCGTGCGACAGCACGGTAAGCCAGGGACTGCGGTCAACCATGGAAGGCCTCCAGAGCGTCAAAAGAGCAGGGTGAAGTGATCAGAGCGGCAGGCATCAGTACTGCACCTTCTTTTCGACATAGCGGAACTGCACCACGGTCAAGGCCACCACGATGATCATCAGAACGACGGACTGCGCCGCCGATCCGCCCAGATCGAGCGCCTTGAAGCCGTCCAGGAACACCTTGTAGACCAGGATGGTGGTGGACTGGCCGGGGCCGCCGCTGGTCATCGCATCGATGATCCCGAAGGTGTCGAAGAACGCATAAACAATGTTGATCACCAGCAGGAAGAACGTGGTGGGCGACAGCAAAGGCAGCTGGATGTTCCAGAACCTGCGCCAGGGGCCGGCGCCGTCAATGGATGCGGCTTCAATGAGCGATTTGGGGATGGATTGCAGGCCAGCCAGAAAGAACAGGAAGTTGTAGGAAATCTGCTTCCACACCGAGGCCGCAACGATCAGGCCCATGGCCTGGTTTTCGCTCATCAGGTGGTTCCAGTTGTAGCCCAGCTTGCCCAGAAAGTACGACACCACGCCGATCGAAGGCGAAAACATGAAGATCCACAACACCCCGGCGATCACCGGCGCAACCGCGTAGGGAACGATCAGCAGGGTTTTGTAAACCATGGCGCCGAGCACGATGCGGTCGGCAAAAATTGCCAGAACCAGCGACACCACAATGCCCACTGCAGCCACCAGCACGGAAAAGAAAGCGGTGCGCTGGAACGAGTTCAGGTAGGTCGGGTCGTCCAGCAGGTTGCGGAAGTTTTCCAGCCCCACCCATTCGGTTGACATGCCAAAAGCGTCCTGCACCTGCAGCGACTGCAGCACCGCCTGGCTGGCGGGCCAGAAGAAGAAGACGCCAATGATGACGAGCTGGGGCATGAGCAGCACCCAGGGGAGCCATCGGGAGCGGAAAAGTACGCGTTTTTCCATGGGATTTCACAATAAAACATCCGCCGGGGCCCTTGCGGGGCGCGGCGGATGGGGCTGGGCTTGCGCACAAGCGCGGCCTCAGAAACAAATAAAAATGGGGCCGGGGCCGCATCGGGTGGCGCTATTTTGCCCTGTACCTTGCGTCCCCGGCACTGCGGGACCAGGCTGCGGGACCAGGCCGCCACCGCGCCCCGCGCCATGCGGGGCTGCCAGTGGCCTACTTGCCCTTGTTGGCGCGCTCAAAGCGGGCCAGCAATTCGTCGCCGCGCTTCACGATCGAGTCCAGTGCGGTCTGGGCCGATTGCTTGCCCGACCACACCTGTTCGAGTTCTTCGTCCTCGATGGTGCGGATCTGCACATAGTTGCCCAGGCGGATGCCGCGCGAGTTGTTGGTCACCTTGCGCACCATCTGCTGCACGGCCACATCGGTGCCGGGGTTCTTCTGGTAGAAGCCCGACTTGTCGGTCAGGTCATAGGCCGCCAGGGTGATGGGCAGGTAGCCCGTGCGCTGGTGGCTGGCTGCTTGCACCTTGGTCTGCGACAGGAAGTCGAAGAACGTGGCCACGCCCTTGTATTCGGCGGGCTTCTTGCCCGCCATAACCCACAGCGAGGCGCCACCGATCACGGTGTTTTGTGGCGCGCCCTTCACGTCGGCGTAGTAGGGCAGGGGGGCCAGGCCGTAGGCGAACTTGGCGTTCTTGGCCACGTCGCCATAGAAACCCGAGGACGTCTGGATCATGGCGCACTCACCGGCGGTGAAAGAGGCCTGGGCGGTGGAGCCGCGGCCCTTGTAGACAAACTCGCCCGCAGCCGCGGCCTTGGCGAGGTTGTCGATGTGGCGCACATGCAGCGGAGAATTCATCTTCAGGCGCGCATCCATTCCAGCCAGGCCGTTTTGCTTGGTGGCGAACTCGACGTTGTGCCAGGTGGAGAAGCTTTCGAGCTGCGTCCAGCCCATCCAGGCCAGCGTCATGGGGCAGCTGTGGCCGCTTGCTTTCAGCTTCTTGGCGGCGGCAAACACTTCAGGCCAGGTGGCGGGAGCCTTGTCGGCGTTCAGGCCCGCCTTCTTGAAGGCGTCCTTGTTGTAATAGAAGATAGTGGTCGAACTGTTGAACGGGAAGCTCAGCATCTGGCCGTTGGGGGCCGTGTAGTAGCCGGCCACGGCGGGGATGTAGGCCTTGGGGTCGAAGGCCAGACCGGCATCGCCCATCAACTTGCCAACGGGCACGGTAGCACCCTTGCTGGCCATCATGGTGGCGGTGCCCACTTCAAACACCTGCAAGATGTGCGGCGCATTGCCCGAGCGGAAGGCCGCAATGGCGGCTGTCATGTTTTCGTCATACGAGCCCTTGTAGGTGGGCACCACCTTGTATTCCTTCTGGCTCTCGTTGAACTGTTTGGCCAAGTCATTGACCCACTCGTTGTTCACGGCCGTCATCGAATGCCACCACTGGATTTCGGTTTGGGCTTGTGCAGATACGCACACGGTGGTGGCTAGGGCGGCGGTCAGGGCCAGCTGCTTGAATTGCATGAATACTCCTCCAGAATGACGAAGACACAAAGGCGCGGTGCTAGGTGGCGTTTGTGTCGATGATGTGACGTTGTCCCACAGGGCTGATACGCCAGCAATCGGGGAAACCCGCTTTGCGATGGTTGTTGCAAAGGCCATTGCGACGGCGGCCGAATTGTGACATTCATGAAACAAATGGTGTCAATTCATGGACAGCGTCAAGGCCATTGCGGGGCGGGTGGCGATTTTTGTTGCAATGCATCATGCTTGCCCCCTTGAGGGCTCGCCATGCCGTGTGCATTTGCAAGCCCGGTCTTTTTCCAACCTTTCGTTTGCCATGGCCACCACCTCTCTGGATAAAAGCAAGATCAAGTTCCTGTTGCTGGAGGGTATTCACCCCTCAGCGCTGGATGTCATCCGCGCAGCCGGGTATTCGCAGATCGAGACCGTTGCAGGGGCGCTGCCCGATGACGAGCTCAAGCGCAAGATTGCAGACGCCCATTTCGTGGGCATCCGCTCGCGCACGCAGCTGACCGAAGAGGTGTTTGCCCACGCCCACAAGCTGGTGGCGGTGGGTTGCTTTTGCATCGGTACCAACCAGGTGGACCTGAATGCGGCACGCGAGCGCGGCATTGCCGTGTTCAACGCGCCGTACTCCAACACCCGGTCGGTAGCCGAGCTGGTGCTGGCCGAGGCCATCTTGCTGCTGCGCGGCATCCCCGAGAAGAACGCCGTGGCGCACCGCGGTGGCTGGCTCAAGTCGGCCGACAACGCCTATGAGATCCGGGGCAAGACCCTGGGCATCGTGGGCTACGGCTCCATCGGCACGCAGCTGTCGGTGCTGGCCGAGGCGCTGGGCATGCATGTGGCGTTTTATGACGTGGTCAGCAAACTGCCCCTGGGCAATGCCCGGCAGGTGCCCGATCTGCACACGTTGCTGGGGCAGAGCGATATCGTGAGCCTGCATGTGCCCGAGTTGCCATCCACCGCGGGGATGATCGGTGCGGCCGAAATTGCGGCCATGAAGCCCGGCGGCATTCTGATCAATGCAGCGCGGGGCACCGTGGTGGAGATTGAGTCGCTGGCCGACGCCCTCAAGGCCAAGAAGCTGCTGGGCGCCGCCATCGACGTGTTTCCGGTGGAGCCTCGCACCAACAAGGACGAGTTTCAGTCGCCCCTGCGGGGACTGGACAACGTGATTCTGACCCCGCACATTGGCGGCTCCACCATGGAGGCGCAGGCCAATATCGGGCTGGAAGTGGCGGAAAAGCTGGTGAAGTACAGCGACAACGGCACCAGCACGTCGTCGGTCAACTTCCCCGAGGTGGCGTTGCCCGCGCACCCCGGCAAGCATCGCCTGCTGCACATTCACCGCAATGTGCCGGGTGTGCTGTCCGAGATCAACCGCATCTTGTCGGACAACCAGATCAATATCTCGGCCCAGTACCTGCAGACCAACGAGAAGATTGGCTATGTGGTGATCGACATCGACGCCGCGTCGTCGGACCTGGCGCTTGACAAACTGGCCCATGTGCCCGCAACGCTGCGCAGCCGCGTGCTGTTCTGAGCTTGCTCCTGTAAATATAGCTGGTGGCGCTTGCTGGTAAAGCGCTGCGGGCTGATTTTGTTTTAGAACCCACATTCATCGCCTTGGGGGCCGCCCCGGCGCTCAGGGCCGGGCGGCGCAGCCGGAGGCGGTGGCATAAAATTCCGACCCCAAGGCACAAGGGCGCGCCGCGTCCACCCAGGTTGATCCCATGAATGTTCCGATTGCGTTGGCCGCCCTGCAGACGCAGGCTGCCGAGCCTGTTCGTCTGCGCGAAATTCCCTATAACTACACCTCGTTCTCCGACCGGGAGATCGTGATTCGCCTGCTGGGCGCGTCCGCCTGGGAGGTGCTCGACCAGCTGCGCAATGAGCGCCGCACCGGCCGCTCTGCCCGCATGCTGTACGAGGTGCTGGGTGACATCTGGGTGGTGCAGCGCAACCCCTACCTGCAAGACGACCTGCTGGACAACCCGGCGCGTCGCAAGTTGCTGGTCGATGCCCTGCAGCACCGCCTGGGCGAAATCGACAAGCGCCGCACCCCGGCCGACGATGCCGAGCGCGACCGCCTGGTGGGCGAACTGGCACAGGCCGCGCGCCGCGCCGTGGCCGAATTCGATGCCACGTTCGAGCAAGCCGCCACGCTGCGCCGCCAGATCCAGCGCACGCTGGGGCGCCTTACGGCCAAGGACAACATCAAGTTTGACGGCCTTTCGCGCGTGAGCCATGTGACCGATGCGACCGACTGGCGCGTCGAATACCCCTTTGTGGTGCTGACGCCCGACACCGAGTCCGAGATGGCTGGCCTGGTCAAGGGCTGCATCGAGCTGGGCCTGACCATCATTCCGCGTGGGGGCGGCACGGGTTACACCGGCGGCGCCATTCCGCTGACCTGGAAGAGCGTGGTCATCAACACCGAAAAGCTCGAAGCCATGACCGAGGTGGAGATGCTCCGTCTGCCGGGCATGGACAGCGAAGTCGGCACCGTGTGGACCGAAGCCGGTGTGGTCACCCAGCGCGTGGCGGATGCCGCCGAGCGCGCAGGCTATGTGTTTGCCGTGGACCCGACCAGTGCCGAGGCCTCGTGCATTGGGGGCAACATCGCCATGAACGCGGGCGGCAAGAAAGCCGTGCTGTGGGGCACGGCGCTGGACAACCTGGCCAGCTGGCGCATGGTGACGCCCGAGGCGCAGTGGCTGGAGGTGACGCGCCTGGACCACAACATGGGCAAGATCCATGATGCCGAGATGGCCACCTTCGAGCTGCAGTATTTCGAGGCCGATGGCAAAACGCCCATCCGCACCGAGCGCCTGGACATTCCGGGCAAGACCTTCCGCAAGGAAGGCCTGGGCAAGGACGTGACGGACAAGTTCCTGTCGGGCCTGCCGGGTATCCAGAAAGAGGGCTGCGATGGCCTCATCACCAGCGCGCGCTGGGTGGTGCACCGCATGCCCGAGCACACGCGCACCGTGTGCCTGGAGTTCTTTGGCAATGCCAAGAATGCGGTGCCTTCCATCGTGGAAATCAAGGACTTCATGTTCGCCGAGCAAAAGCGCAGCGGCGTTCTGCTGGCCGGTCTGGAACATCTGGATGACCGCTATCTCAAGGCCGTCGGTTACGCCACCAAGAGCAAAAAGCACGGTGGTGGTTTGCCGAAGATGGTGCTGTTTGGCGACATTGCGGGCGACAACGCCGACGACGTGGCGCGCGTGACCAGCGAGGTGGTGCGCATTGCCAACTCGCGCAGCGGCGAAGGCTTCATCGCCATCAGCCCCGAGGCGCGCAAGAAGTTCTGGCTGGATCGCAAGCGCACGGCGGCCATCAGCCGCCACACCAACGCCTTCAAGATCAACGAAGACGTGGTGATTCCGCTGCCGCGCATGGCCGAGTACACCGACGGCATCGAGCGCATCAACATCGAATTGAGTCTGCGCAACAAGATCAAGCTGTGCGACGCGCTCACCGATTTTCTTGAGCGTGGCAACCTGCCCCTGGGCAAGCACGACGACGCCAACGAGATTCCATCGGCCGAACTGCTGGAAGACCGCGTGGCCCAGGCTGGTGCGCTGGTGGCCGAGGTGCGTGCGTTGTGGTCGGGCTGGCTGCAGGACGTGGCCACCCTGTTCCCGCAACTGCAGGACCACACCCTGCGCGCCAGCTGGAAGACCCAGCTGCGGGCCCCATTGCAAGGCATTTTTGCGGGCGCTGCGTTCAAGCCCATCCTGGACGAGGCCACCGCCATCCACCAGCGCGTGCTCAAGGGCCGCGTGTGGGTGGCGCTGCACATGCACGCGGGCGACGGCAACGTGCACACCAACCTGCCGGTCAATAGCGACGACTACGAAATGCTGCAGACCGCGCACCAGGCGGTTGAACGCATCATGGTGCTGGCGCGCAGCCTCGATGGCGTGATCTCGGGCGAGCATGGGATCGGCATCACCAAGCTGGAGTTTCTGACCGACGAAGAACTGCGCCCGTTTGCGCAATACAAGCAGAAGGTAGACCCGGAAGGCCGCTTCAACAAGGGTAAATTGCTACGAAATCAGGAGCTTATTGCGCTTGATGGGAAAGGGCTAGAGGCCAATTTGGCTTCAAAAATGCCGTTGCACGCCGATCTGACCAACGCCTACACCCCCAGCTTTGGCCTGATGGGACACGAGTCGCTCATCATGCAGCAGAGCGACATCGGTGCCATTGCCGATTCGGTGAAGGACTGCCTGCGCTGCGGCAAGTGCAAACCCGTGTGCTCCACGCATGTGCCGCGCGCCAATTTGCTGTACAGCCCGCGCAACAAGATCCTGGCGACCTCGCTGCTGGTCGAGGCTTTCCTCTACGAGGAGCAGACGCGCCGGGGCGTGAGCATCAAGCATTGGCAAGAGTTTGAAGACGTGGCCGACCACTGCACCGTGTGCCACCGCTGCGAGAGCCCCTGCCCGGTGAAGATCGACTTTGGCGACGTGACCATGAACATGCGCAACCTGCTGCGCAAGATGGGCAAGAAGAGCTTCCGCCCCGGCAACGCACTGGCCATGGCCATGCTCAACGCCACCAACCCCGACACCATCAAGCTGCTGCGTTCGGCCATGGTGGGCGTGGGCTTCAAGGCCCAGCGCATGGCGGTTCAGATCTTGCGCAAGGTCAGCCGCAAGCAGACCACCCGGCCACCCGCCACGGTGGGCACCGCACCCATCAAGGAGCAGGTGATCCACTTCATCAACAAGAAGCTGCCCGGTGGCCTGCCCAAGCGCACCGCGCGCGCGCTGCTCGACATTGAGGACAAGGATTACGTCCCGATCATCCGCAACCCCCAGGCCACCACGTTTGATACCGAGGCGGTGTTCTACTTCCCGGGCTGCGGCTCGGAGCGGCTGTTCAGCCAGGTGGGCCTGGCCACGCAGGCCATGCTGTGGTATGCGGGCGTGCAAACCGTGCTGCCGCCGGGCTACCTGTGCTGTGGCTACCCGCAGCGCGGCAGCGGCCAGTTCGACAAGGCCGAGAAGATGATCACCGACAACCGGGTGCTCTTTCACCGTGTTGCCAACACGCTCAACTACCTCGACATCAAGACCGTGGTGGTGAGCTGCGGCACCTGCTACGACCAGCTGCAGGGCTACGAGTTTGACAAGATCTTCCCGGGCAGCCGCATCATCGATATTCACGAATACCTGCTCGAAAAAGGCATCACGCTGCCCGCAGGCCAGGGCGGCTACCTGTACCACGAGCCCTGCCACAACCCCATGAAGCAGGGCGACTCGATGAAGACCGTGCGCGCCCTGGTGGGCGACAAGGTGCTCAAGAGCGAGCGCTGCTGCGGCGAATCGGGCACGCTGGGCGTCACCCGGCCCGACATCTCCACCCAGGTGCGCTTTCGCAAGGAAGAGGAAATTCGCAAGGGCGAGGCCCAGCTGCGCGCCAGCGGTGCCGTAGGCGCGCAGGACAACATCAAGATCCTCACGAGCTGCCCGAGCTGCCTGCAGGGCATCACCCGCTACGGCGACGACCTGCAGACCGGCCTGCTCGAAGCCGACTACATCGTGATCGAGATGGCCAAACAGATCCTGGGCGAGAACTGGCTGCCCGAGTATGTGCAGCGTGCCAACAATGGTGGCATCGAGCGTGTGCTCGTATGACACACGATTGCCCGCTGTGCCGTGAAGATGGCGGGGCGCTCATCTGGCGCGGTGCGCGGTTGCGCGTCATCCGTGCCGACGAGGCGGGTTTTCCCGCCTTTTACCGCGTGGTCTGGAACGCCCATGTGGCCGAGTTTTCCGACCTGAACGCCCCGGAGCGAGCGCATTGCATGGATGTGGTGGCACAGGTTGAACAGGCCCTGCGCCAGTATCTGCAGCCCACCAAGGTCAACATTGCAGCGCTGGGCAACATGGTGCCGCACCTGCACTGGCATGTGATTGCGCGCTTTGACTGGGACAGCCATTTCCCGGCGCCCGTGTGGGCGTCTGCCCTGCGACACAGCCCTGCAGCGCAGCAAGCGGGCGTGTCGGCCCGGTTGCCCGTGCTGGAGGCAGCGCTGCAGTCCAAGCTGGGCCAGCTGGCCTGAGGGTCCGCTAATCCATCCGGTATCCCTGATCAGCAAGTGCCCGCCTGCGGGTGGGACAATGGCCGAGGTCTTAACCAACAGTTTTCTCACAGGTGAATCCATGGCAGGTTTGAAAGCGGGCGCGCCCACGCCGCAGGCACTGACGGTGCATGAGGCATCACGGGTGCTTGAAGTGGGGTTCTCTGACGGCGCCACGTTCCGAATTCCGTTTGAGTTGATGCGTGTGTATTCGCCGTCAGCCGAAGTGCAGGGCCATGGCCCCGGCCAGGAGGTGTTGCAGACGGGCAAGCGCGATGTGGTGCTGGTCGGCCTGGAGCCCGTGGGCAACTACGCCGTCAAGCCGCTGTTCTCGGACGGCCACGAAAGTGGCATCTTCACCTGGGATTACCTTTACGAACTGGGCCAGCAGCAGGATGCGCTGTGGGCGCAGTACACCGCGCGCCTGGCCGCTGCCGGCACTGACCGCGATACGCCCATGGCGCCCAAGGGCGCCGCAGGCGGCCATGGCTGCGGCAGCCACTGAGGCTGCAGGCGGGGAATGTCTCAGGCGGTGCGCGCCATCCGTTTGATACCCCTGTGATTCATTGTGCTATTAAAATAATAGCTGTCTGCGCAATAGCTACGGGCGCTGATTGCCAATTTGTTTTACTGGCGTTGTTTTAATCGCGACAGATGCCCCAATTGAGTGCGGGGTTGTCGCTGTACCTCAGGCGCTGACACGCCTAGCATGATTTTTATGAGCACCACGCATTTCGGTTTTCAGTCGGTTGACGAGCAGGAAAAAGCACGCCGCGTGCGCGGCGTGTTCGACTCCGTCGCCTCCAAGTACGACGTGATGAACGACCTCATGTCGGCAGGCCTGCACCGCGCCTGGAAGGCCTATACCGTGATGGTGGCCAACCTCAGCGAGGGTAGCCAGGTGCTCGACATTGCGGGCGGCACGGGCGATCTGGCGCTGGCGTTCTCCAAAAAAGTGGGGGCATCGGGCCGCGTGGTGCACACCGACATCAACGAAGCCATGCTGCGCGTGGGCCGCGACCGGCTTATCGATGCAGGTGTGGTGTTGCCCACGCTGGTTTGCGATGCAGAGAAACTGCCGTTCCCCGAGGCGCACTTTGATGTGGTCAGCGTGGCCTTCGGCCTGCGCAACATGACCCACAAGGACCAGGCGATTGCCGAAATGTGCCGTGTGCTCAAGCCCGGTGGCAAGTTGCTGGTGCTGGAATTTTCGAAGGTGGCCAAGCCACTGGAAAAGGTGTACGACTGGTATTCGTTCAAGGTACTGCCCCAGCTGGGCAAGCTGGTGGCGGGTGACGACGCCAGCTACCGGTATCTGGCCGAGTCCATCCGGATGCACCCGGGACAGGAAGAGCTCAAAAGCCTCATGCAGAAAAATGGCTTTGGGCATGTGGACTATCACAACATGACGGGTGGCATTGTGGCCTTGCATGTTGGAATCAAGTGCTAAGCAGTTTGCTTTGAGTGGATTAACGGAGACGGAGAAATCATGATGAAACTGTGGTCTGTGGTGTTGGTGGCGATGCTTGCGTTTGCGCATCCTGATGCGGATGCCCGGCGCATGGGTGGTGGCAAGTCGGTGGGCAAGCAGTCCAGCAACGTCACCCAGCGCGACGCGGCAACGCCGCCTGCAACGCCGGGCGCCCCGGCGCAGACGGCAACCAACGCCGCCGCTGCCAAGCCTGCAGCAGCTGCGCCTGCCGCAGCGGCCAAAAAGCCCTGGGGCGCCATGCTGGGTGGCCTGGCCGCCGGTCTGGGTCTTGCCTGGCTTGCCAGTTCGCTGGGCTTGGGTGCAGGCTTCGCCAATATCCTCATGATCGCGCTGCTGGCGGTGGCCGCGTTTGCCATCTTCAAGATGGTGATGCGCGCACGCAATGGTGGTGCTGCTGCCCAAAATTCACCCTTCGCGTTCCAGGGCGCCGGGGGTGCTTCGCCAGCTTCCGCCCAGGTGCCGCGCCAGTACAGCCCCGACAAGGTGGGCAACGATGCGTCGGCCCGCCCCTGGGAGCGCAATGGCATGGCGTTTGATGCGTCGCGGCAGCTGCAGGGCACGGGCTCGCTGATTGGCTCGGGCCTCTCGGGTTCGCAAAACTGGGGCATTCCCGAAGGGTTTGACGCCGAGGGCTTTCTCACGGCAGCCAAGCGCAATTTCTTTACGCTGCAGTCCGCATGGGACCGTTCCGACATCGCCACGCTGCGCTCGATGATGACCGACAGCATGCTCGATGAAATTCGCACGCAACTGACCGAGCGCGAAACGCACCGGGGCGATCAGCCCAACCAGACCGACGTGGTCATGATCGAGGCGCAGCTGCTGGGCATCGAAGAACTGGACGACGGTTACATGGCCAGCGTGGAGTTCTCGGGCATGATCCGCGAAGAATTGTCCGCAGGCCCCAGCCCCTTCCGTGAGGTCTGGAACATGACCAAGGCCAAGACGGGCAACAGCGGCTGGCTGGTAGCGGGTGTGCAAGCACTGCAGTAATACGGCAAGGCTTCCCGGTTCAGGGAATAATCGGGGACTATGGCAACACAGTCCCCTTTTTCATTTCTGGATGGTCTCATTGACCGCTTGGCTGCCGGCCCGCAGCCGCCGCAGTGGCTGGTGCACGAGGTGCAGCAGCGCATGGTCCTTTTTCTCAACCATGTGTTGATGCAGGAAAAGGAAGCCATGGACCGCCTGATGCGCCAGCGTGGCCGCGTGGCGCGCGTGCAGTGGCGCTCCTATTCCATGGCCTTGCTGGTGACGCCGGCGGGCCTGTTCAACCTGGCGCCTGAGGGCGCGGCGCCCGATCTGCAGTTGCACGTCACGGAAGCCTCTCCTCTGGCGCTGGCCAGCGTTGCGCTGCGGGGCGACAAGCCGGCCATCCGCATCGAGGGCGATGTGCAACTGGCGGCCGAAATCAACTGGCTGGTGGACCATGTCCGCTGGGATCTCGAAGAAGACGTTGCCCGCCTGATTGGTGACGCGCCCGCACACACGCTGGGCAAAGTGGCTCGCAAGGCGGCGCAGGCGTTGCGCCAGTTCGTGGGCACGCGCATGGCGTCTGCCGCAGTCGCCCCGGCCCCGGGTGCGGCACCCGCTGCGCCCGCGGCACCGCCCGGCAACGCTGACCGGACTGCTCCATGAAGCGTTTTTTGCGGGGCGCCACCATCGTCTGGGTGGTGTTCCGGTATGGGCTCGATGGCCTGGTGCTCGACAGTTTCCAGAAGCCCTGGCTGCGCCTGCTGGCGCGCGTCCTTTCGATAGGGCGCAATCTGGAGGCACCGCGCGGCCAGCGCCTGCGCGAGGCGCTGGAGCGGCTCGGCCCCATCTTCGTCAAGTTTGGCCAGGTGCTCTCGACCCGGCGCGACCTGCTGCCGGCCGACATGGCCGACGAGCTCGCGCGCCTGCAAGACCGTGTGCCGCCCTTCGATTCGGCCATCGCCATTGCCACCATCGAGCGGGCGTATCGCCGCCCGGTGGACGAGGTGTTTGTTGCCTTTGACCGCGTGCCGGTGGCCAGTGCGTCGATTGCGCAAGTGCACTTCGCCACCTTGCGCGACCGGGGGGGCGTGGAGCGCGAGGTCGCCGTCAAGGTGCTGCGCCCGGGCATGCTGCCAGTCATTGAAAAAGACCTGAGCCTCATGCGCCTGATGGCGGGCTGGGTGGAGAGCCTCTCGGCCGATGGCAAGCGCCTCAAGCCCCGCGAGGTGGTGGCCGAATTCGACAACTACCTGCATGACGAGCTGGACCTGGTGCGCGAAGCTGCCAACGCCGCGCAACTGCGCCGCAACATGCAGGGGTTGGACCTGGTGCTGATTCCGGAAATCTACTGGGATTTCTGCCACCCCGAGGTCATGGTGATGCAGCGCATGAACGGTGTGCCCATCAGCCAGGTCGAGCGCTTGCGCGAAGCCGGGGTGGACATCCCCAAATTGGCGCGCGATGGCGTCACCATCTTCTTCACCCAGGTGTTCCGCGACGGCTTCTTTCATGCCGACATGCACCCGGGCAACATCCAGGTGAGCCTGGAGCCGGCCACGTTCGGGCGCTACATTTCGCTGGACTTCGGCATTGTTGGCACGCTCACTGAAGTGGACAAAGAGTATCTGGCGCAGAACTTCGTGGCCTTTTTCCGCCGCGACTACAAGCGTGTCGCCGAGCTGCACATCGAAAGTGGCTGGGTGCCGCCGGAGACCCGCGTCAACGACCTCGAATCGGCGATCCGCGCCGTGTGCGAGCCTTATTTCGACCGTCCGCTCAAAGAAATCTCGCTGGGCATGGTGCTGATGCGCCTGTTCCAGACATCACGTCGTTTCCAGGTCGAGATTCAGCCGCAATTGGTGCTGCTGCAAAAAACCCTGCTCAACATCGAAGGGCTGGGTCGCCAGCTCGACCCGGAGCTCGACCTCTGGAGCACTGCCAAGCCTTTTCTTGAAAAATGGATGCTTGAGCAGATGGGCCCGCAACGCCTGTGGCGCGAGCTGCGGGCCGAGGCGCCGCACTATGCCAAGCTCGTGCCCGAGCTGCCGCGCCTGCTGTATGACTTTCTGAGCCGGCGGCCGGCCGAGTCGCAAAGCGCCATGCGCGACCTGCTGGAGGCGCAAAAGCGCACCAATCGGTTGCTGCAAAGCATCATTTACGGCGGCCTGGGCTTTGTGCTGGGTCTGCTGGTGATGCAGCTGATGGTCAGGGTCAGGCTCTTCTGACGCTGGCTCGTTCAAGGTTCTTTTTTTTCCCACTGTTCGCGACATCGAGGAGCATGCCGTGCTGTTGACCCTGGTTATCGTCTATCTGTTGATCACCATCGCCATTGGCCTGGTTGCCGCCAAGCGGGTAAAGAATTCCGCCGATTTTGCGATTGCCGGGCGCCATTTGCCGCTGTACATGATCGTCACCACTACGTTTGCCACCTGGTTTGGTTCGGAGACGGTGCTGGGGATTCCCGCCAAGTTCATTGAGGGCGGGCTGGGCAATGTGGTGGAAGACCCTTTCGGTGCGGGTTTCTGCCTGATTCTGGTGGGCCTGTTCTTTGCGGGCAAGCTCTACCGCATGACGCTGCTGACCATCAGCGACTACTACCGCGAGCGCTATGGCCGCGTGGTCGAGGTCGTGTGCTCGCTGATCATCATGCTGAGCTACCTGGGCTGGGTTTCGGCCCAGGTCACTGCCTTGGGGCTGGTGTTCAACCTGCTGTCTGGCGGGGCCATCAGCATCCCCATCGGCATGACGATCGGGGTGGTGTCGATCCTGGCATACACGCTGTTTGGCGTAATGTGGTCGGTGGCTGTCACGGACTTTATCCAGATGATCATTCTCGTGGTGGGGCTCACGCTGATCGCCGTGTTCGCGGGCAACATGGCCGGCGGTGCGGACAAGGTCATCGAGCTGGCCTCCAGCCGTGAGTTGTTCCGCTTTTTGCCAGAGCCCAGTTTCCACGATATCGCGTTCTTCATTGCCGCCGCCATCACGATGATGTTTGGCTCGATTCCCCAGCAGGACGTTTTTCAGCGGGTGATGTCGGCCAACAACATCCAGGCCGCCACGCGGGGCCCGGTGATTGGCGGCATCTTCTACATCCTGTTTGCCTTTGTGCCGATGTTTCTGGTGGCCAGCGCGCTCATCATCATGCCGGCCGAAACGGCAGAGCTGCTCAAGGACGATCCGCAAAAGGTACTGCCCACGCTGGTGCTGGAAAAAATGCCTTTTGTCATGCAGGTGCTCTTTTTTGGCGCACTGCTGTCGGCGCTCAAGTCCACAGCGTCGGCCACGCTGCTGGCCCCCAGTGTGACATTCACAGAGAACATCTGGCGCCAGTTCCGCCCGCACGCCTCGGACCAGCAGCAACTGCGCACCATGCGCATCACCACGCTGGTGTTCAGCGGCCTGGTGCTGGCCTACGCGATCCGCATGGAAGGCACCTCCATCTATGAGCTGGTGTCTGGCGCGTACCAGGTGCCATTGGTCGGTGCCTTCGTGCCGCTGGTGTTTGGCCTGTACTGGAAGCGAGCCACCACCCAGGGCGCGATTTTTGCCATCGTGCTGGGTTTGCTGACCTGGCTCCTGTTTCTGGCAACGCCAGCGGGCGAGGTGTTTCCGGCGCAACTGGCCGGTTTGCTGGCGGCGCTGGTGGGCATGCTGGCGGGCTCGCTCGGCCCCCAGGCGATTGGCAACAGCCATGCAGGGCACCATCGCATGTTGGGAGTGGAATGAGCCCAGGGTGTTGAAGACGGGGCGGCCGCCTATAATTTAAGGTTTTGCACTTTCCCCCAACACTCTCGTCATGCCTATTTATGCCTACAAATGCGGCTCCTGCGGCCATGCCAAGGATGTGCTGCAAAAAATCTCCGATCCTCAGCTCTCGGTGTGCCCCGCGTGCGGCGCCGAAGCCTTCACCAAGCAGGTGACTGCCGCAGGGTTTCAGCTCAAGGGCTCTGGCTGGTATGTGACGGATTTTCGTGGCGGCAACGCTGCCAGTTCCGCCCCCGCCACTGAAGCCAAGAGCGACGGCCAGGGTGCAGCCGGCACCCAGGCTTCTGCGCCCGCTGCAGATGCTGCCAGTGTTGCCCCCAAGGCGGCGCCCAGTGCCGCACCGGCCGCTGCTGGTGCCAGTGCATCGTCTTCAGACTGAGCACCCCCCATGTCTGCTTTGCGCAAATGGTTGTTCACCGGCCTGCTGGTGATTGTTCCGGGGGTGATCACCATTGCGGTGCTCAACTGGATCGTGGGTACGCTCGACCAGACCCTGCAGATCCTGCCGCTGGCCTGGCACCCCGACAAGGTGCTCGGATTCCATATCCCCGGCTTTGGCGTGCTGCTGACCCTGCTGATCCTGCTGGTGGTGGGCGCAACGGCCAGCAATTTTGCCGGGCGCAAGCTGGTGCAGTGGGGCGACCGGCTGGTCAGCCGCATCCCGGTGGTGCGCTCCATCTATTCAAGCGTCAAGCAGGTCTCGGATACGCTGTTTTCCGAAAGCGGCAATGCCTTTCGCACCGCCGTGCTGGTGCAATGGCCCCGTGAAGGGGTCTGGACCGTCGCCTTCATCACGGGCACGCCCAACGGTGAGGTGGCAGCGTATCTGCGCGATGAATTTGTCAGCGTGTATGTGCCCACCACCCCCAATCCCACGGGTGGGTATTTTGTGATGGTGCGCAAGAGCGACTGTGTCGAGCTCGACATGAGCGTGGATGCAGCGCTCAAATACATTATTTCGATGGGTGTGGTCGCTCCTTCCGACCCCGCCCTTGCCCCTGTCTCCCCCAAGTGAATCCCCTTTAATGCGCCACAGCGGCGCCGGAAGTTTTGCCATGGCCATGCGTTCCCACTATTGCGGTCTTGTGACCGAAGCCCTTCTGGGCCAAACCGTCACCCTGTCGGGCTGGGTGAATCGCCGCCGCGACCATGGCGGCGTGATCTTCATCGACCTGCGCGACCGCGAAGGCTCGGTGCAGGTGGTCTGCGACCCGGACCGGGCCGAGATGTTCAAGACGGCCGAAGACGTGCGCAACGAGTTCTGCGTGCAGGTCAAGGGCCTGGTGCGCGCACGCCCCGCAGGCACCACCAATGACAGCCTGAGCAGCGGCAAGATCGAGGTGCTGTGCCATGAGCTGAACGTGCTCAACCCGTCGGTCACGCCTCCGTTCCAGATCGATGAGGAAAACCTCTCCGAGACCACGCGCCTCACGCACCGCGTGCTGGATTTGCGCCGCCCCTACATGCAAAACAACCTGATGCTGCGTTACCGCGTGTCCATGGAAGTGCGCAAGTTCCTCGATGCCAACGGTTTCATCGACATCGAAACCCCCATGCTCACCAAGAGCACGCCCGAAGGCGCGCGCGACTACCTCGTGCCCAGCCGCGTGCACGACGGCCACTTTTTTGCGCTGCCGCAATCGCCTCAGCTGTTCAAGCAGCTCTTGATGGTGGCGGGCTTTGACCGCTATTACCAGATCACCAAGTGCTTCCGCGACGAAGACCTGCGTGCCGACCGCCAGCCCGAGTTCACGCAGATCGATATCGAAACCTCGTTCATGGACGAGCAGGAAATCCGCGACATGTTCCAGGGCATGATCAAGACGGTGTTCCAGAACACGCTGAACGTGGACCTGGGCGAATTCCCGGTCATGACATACCAGGACGCTGCCCACCGCTTCGGCTCTGACAAGCCCGACCTGCGCGTCAAGCTCGAATTCACCGAACTTACCGACGTCATGAAGGACGTGGATTTCAAGGTGTTTTCGGGCGCCGCCAACATGAAGGGCGGCCGCGTGGTGGCCCTGCGCGTGCCTGGTGGCTCTGTGGAAGGCGGCGGCATCAGCCGCGGCGAGATCGATGCCTACACCGAGTTCGTCAAGATCTACGGCGCCAAGGGCCTGGCCTACATCCGCGTCAACGAGCTGGCCAAGGGCCGCGATGGCCTGCAATCGCCCATCGTGAAAAACATCCACGACGTGGCCCTGGCAGAAGTATTGAAGCGCACTGGCGCACAAGACGGCGACCTGATCTTCTTCGGCGCCGACAAGGAAAAGATCGTCAACGACGCCATCGGTGCACTGCGCCTGAAGATCGGCCACAGCGAATTCGGCAAGAAGAACGGCCTGTTTGAAGACCGCTGGGCCCCGCTGTGGGTGGTCGACTTCCCGATGTTCGAGCACGACGAAGAGAACGACCGCTGGGTCGCCGTGCACCACCCCTTCACCGCACCCAAGGACGGCCACGAGGACTACATGGTCACCGCGCCCGAGAAGTGCATCTCCAAGGGCTACGACATGGTGTTGAACGGCTGGGAGATGGGCGGTGGCTCGGTGCGTATTCACCGCGCCGACGTGCAGCAAAAAGTGTTCGATGCCCTCAAGATCACGCCCGAAGAAGCGCAGCAGAAGTTCGGCTTCCTGCTCGACGCCCTGCAATACGGTGCGCCCCCTCACGGTGGCCTGGCCTTCGGCCTGGACCGCATCGTTACGCTGATGACGGGCGCCGAGTCCATCCGCGACGTGATCGCCTTCCCCAAGACCCAGCGCGCCCAGTGCCTGCTAACCCAGGCGCCTTCCGTTGTGGATGAAAAACAGCTGCGCGAATTGCACATCCGTCTGCGCAATCTGGATGCCGTGAAAGCGGGCTGACCGCACAGCCCTTCGGGCAGAATCAAGGGCGCCCCTGGGCGCCCTTTTTTATTGGAGAGACGTTTGTGAATAAGCCTCTGTCGAAGTCCAACGTGCTGGCGAGCAAAGTGATTTTTGCTGCGATGACCATTTTGCGAGATGGTGGCGGCCAGATGAAAGCGGCTGAAATTTTCGATGCCATTCCGCAGAAATTGACGTTGGACGACTGGGCGCAGGAGGTCATTGAAAGCAATGGTTTGGCCCGCTGGCGATCCTATGTGCATTTCTTTTCGGTGGATGCGGTAAAGGCGGGATACCTGCTCAAGACAAAGGGCATCTGGCAGATTACTTCTTCGGGTGTGCAAGCGCTCTCGCTGGGGGAACTGGGCTATTTTTTGGCTGCCCGTGAGTGCTACCGTGCCTGGAAGCGGCAACAATTGAATTCGCCGGACATTGCACTGCCGCAGGGGAGTGACGCGGATGACGCTTCCGTAACGCAGGAACCACCGGAGGATCAGTTCGAGCGCTTGCGCAAGGAGGTCAACTCGGTACTGGCGGCGGAAATTCTGGAAGTTGTTAAAACCAACTCTTGGCAGTTCTTCGAACGACTTGTCGTTCAACTGCTGCTTGCCATGGGATATGGAGGAACAGGAGGCATGGGGCTGGCATTGCAGCGTGGCGGTGATGGCGGTGTAGACGGGTTTATCAATCAGGACAAGTTGGGTTTGGATATTGTGTATGTGCAGGCCAAGCGGTGGGCCGATCAGACAGTGGGGCGGCCAGAGATTCAGCAGTTTGTGGGGGCGCTAGCCGGACGACAAGCCAACCGCGGTGTGTTCATCACGACTTCAAGATTCAGCGCAGATGCTCGCGACTACGTAAAGCCATTGCATGTCCGGGTGATCTTGATTGATGGCGAGTTGTTGGCTCAGCTCATGATCGAGCACGGCGTGGGAGTGTCGACGTGGAAGTCCTACGAACTCAAACGCATCGACTCCGATTTTTTCAGCGAAGAGTGATCCATGGCGCTGGAGCAGGACGGGGCGACGACTCCCCGTGCGTTCAAGATTCCAGAATCCGTGCTGGTGGTGATCCACACGCCCGCACTCGATGTGCTGCTGATCCGCCGCGCCATCGATGCCCCCGATGGCCAGGCGTTCTGGCAATCGGTGACCGGCAGCAAGGACAGCCTGCAGGAAGACTGGCGCGAAACCGCCGCGCGTGAGGCGCTTGAGGAAACCGGCCTGTGCGCAGATGCGCCGGGCTGCACGCTGCGTGACTGGGGCCTGGAAAATGTGTACGACATTTACCCAGAGTGGCTGCACCGCTACGCACCCGGGGTGCGGCGCAATACCGAGCGTGTGTTCAGCCTGCAGGTGCCCGCCGCCGTGCCGGTGGTGCTGAGCCCGCGCGAGCACACCGCCTGGGCCTGGTGGCCGTGGCGCGAGGCGGCCGATCGCTGCTTCTCACCATCGAACGCCGAGGCCATCCTGTTGCTGCCACAATTTGCCTACTCATGACCCCATCCCACACCGCATCCGACATTCTGCGCATTGCCACCTACAACATCCACAAGGGTGTTCAGGGCCTTGGCCCGGCGCGCCGGCTGGAGATCCACAACCTGGGGCTGGCCGTAGAGCAGCTCGATGCCGACATCGTCTGCCTGCAGGAGGTACGCAAGCTGCACCGCCGCGAGGCCGCGTATTTTCAGCGCTGGCCCGATGTGCCGCAGGCCGAGTACCTGGCGCCCGAGGGCTACGAGGCGGTGTACCGCACCAACGCCTTCACCAAACATGGCGAGCATGGCAATGCGCTGCTGTCGCGCTGGCCGGTGATCGGGCACCAGCATGAGGATATTTCTGACCACCGGTTCGAGCAGCGCGGCCTGCTGCATGTGGAAGTGGATGCGCATGGCCGCCGTGTGCATGTGATCGTGGTGCACCTGGGGCTGATTCCCGGCAGCCGGGTGCGGCAGGTCGATCGCCTGCAGCAGTTCATCGAGCGCGAGGTGCCCCCGGGCTCGCCGGTGGTGGTGGCCGGTGATTTCAACGACTGGGGGGCACAGATCAAACGCATGCTGTCGGGCTTTGGTCTGTATGAGTTTGATGCGCCGCGCGCCTTCACCTACCCCGCGCGACTGCCGCTGGTGCAGCTGGACCATGTCTACGTGCGCGGGCTCGAGCCGCTGGGGCTGCATGTGCCGCGGGGGCGGATCTGGTGGCGCATGTCCGACCACCTGCCGCTGATTGCCGAGTTCAAACTTTGACCCGCCGATGACTCGGGTGGCCGATTTCGCCAAAGACCACCGGGTGCACCTGTTGCAGGGCGCGCAGGAGCTGTTTCCCGCCTTGATCGAGGCGATGGATGCGGCGCTGTCCGACATCCAGTTCGAGACCTACATCTTTGACTTCACCGGCGCGGGGGCGCAGGTGGCCGAGGCGCTGATTCGCGCGGCGCAGCGCGGTGTGCGCACGCATTTGGTGGTGGATGGCGTGGGCACCGGGCCGTTGCCAAAGGCGTGGCAGCAGCGCATGAAGTCGGCTGGGGTGCAGGTACGGGTGTATTCACCGCTGGGGCCGCTGGGGCTGCTGCTGCCCCACCGCTGGCGCCGCCTGCACCGCAAGCTGTGCGTGGTCGATGGGCTGGTGGTGTTTTGTGGCGGCATCAATGTGCTGGACGATCTTTACGACCCCAACTACGGCGATCTGGATGCACCGCGCTTCGATTTTGCCGTGCAGGCGACCGGCTCCCTGGCGGCGCAGGCGAGCCGGACCATGGAACTCCTGTGGTGGCGCATGCAGGCGGTGCGCGATGTGCGCCTGAACCGCTTGCCGCAAGCCGTGCGCGACCTGCGCGCCGCCAGCGCCACCCGCCACGCCAGCCAGCAGGACCCGGAGGCGCGCGGCATGCGGGCTGCGCTGGTGCTGCGCGACAACGTGCGCAACCGCAGCCGCATCGAAAAGGCCTACCGGCGCGCCATTGGCGCAGCGCGCCACGACATCATCATTGCCAACGCGTATTTCATGCCCGG
Source organism: Acidovorax sp. 35-64-16 (assembly GCF_002281195.1). Classification (NCBI taxonomy): domain Bacteria; kingdom Pseudomonadati; phylum Pseudomonadota; class Betaproteobacteria; order Burkholderiales; family Comamonadaceae; genus Acidovorax; species Acidovorax sp. 35-64-16. The sequence goes on from NZ_NCFM01000005.1 coordinate 98,111, forward strand.
CGGCAAGCTGCGCCGCGCGCTGATTCTGGCGGCCAAGCGCGGCGTGCGCGTGCAGCTGTTGCTGCAGGGGCGCTATGAATACTTCATGCAGTACCACGCGGCGCGGCCGGTATATGGCGCACTGCTGGCCGCCGGTGTGGAGATCCACGAATACGAACCCAGTTTTTTGCACGCCAAGGTGGCGGTGATCGATGCCCATGGCGACAAGCCCTGGGCCACCGTAGGTTCGTCCAACCTCGACCCTTTAAGCCTGCTGCTGGCGCGCGAGGCCAATGTGGTGGTCCAGGATGCCGCCTTTGCCATCGACCTGCGCCAGCGCCTGGTGCACGCCATGCAGCACGCCGGGCGGCGCATGGACCCTGCCCGTTACGCTGGCCGCCCGCTGCGCCAGCGCGTGCTCGATCGCGTGGCCTTTGGCCTGATGCGCCTGGCCTTGTGGGTCACCGGCAACCGATACTGAGCACGGATTGGGTCGTTTGCTATTGAATATATAGCTGCTGACGCTTGCTGCATAAGCGCTAGCGCCCTAAAACCCTTGAAATGATGGGGCGGGCATTCACTGGTAGGATGCAGCCATGTCCAGTCAACCAGACGCCGATATGACGCACTTTCCGCCGGATGAAGGCACGCCTGTTTCCGTGAAAATCCGCGAGCGCATCACTGCGGCGCGCAAACGTTTCAACGCCAACGACAACATTGCCGAGTTCATCCAGCCGGGCGAGCTGGAAAAGCTGCTTGACGAGGTCGAGGTGAAGATGCAGGGCGTGCTCGACAGCCTCGTCATCCACACCGAGGGCGACCACAACACCCAGGCCACCGCGCGCCGCGTGGCCAAGATGTACCTCAACGAGGTGTTCAAGGGCCGTTATGTCGAGCAGCCACCGATCACCGAGTTTCCCAATGCCGAGCACCTCAATGAGCTCATGATCGTGGGGCCGCTCACGGTGCGCAGCGCCTGCAGCCACCATTTTTGCCCCGTCATCGGGAAGATCTGGATCGGCATCATGCCCAACGAGCACACCAACGTGATCGGTTTGTCCAAGTACGCCCGCTTGGTCGACTGGATCATGGGCCGCCCCCAGATCCAGGAAGAAGCCGTGGTGCAACTGGCCGACCTCATCATGGAAAAGACCCAGCCCGACGGCCTGGCCGTGGTCATGGAGGCCAGCCACTTTTGCATGTCCTGGCGCGGCGTGCGCGAGATGGACAGCAAGATGATCAACTCCGTGATGCGCGGCGTGTTCCTGAAAGACAGTGCGCTGCGCCGCGAATTCCTCTCGCTCATTCCAGGAAGGAACTGACCATGTTGGTACGCCTGCTTTACGCCAGCCGCGCGGTGGACACATCGCCCGCCGCCATCGAAGCCATCCTCACCCAGTCGCGCCAGCACAACCCGGGCAGCGGCATCACGGGCATTCTTTGCTACGGCGGCGGGGTTTTCCTGCAGGCCATCGAGGGCGGCCGCTCCGCAGTCAACGAGCTGTATGGCCACATCCAGCGCGACCCGCGCCACAAGAGCGTCGAGCTGCTGCACTACGAAGAGATTGCCGAGCGGCGCTTTGGCGGCTGGACCATGGGGCAGGTCAACCTGTCCAAGATCAACCACTCCATCCTGCTCAAATACTCCGAAAAGCCTGAGCTCGATCCGTATGCGGTGTCGGGCAAGGTGTCATTTGCGCTGCTCGAAGAACTCATGGCGACCGCCTCCATCATCGGCCGCGCCTGAAAGGCGGAGCGCTTTGCTACTGCGCGGCCTGATCTTGCGCCTGTGGTACTCGCCGCACGGGAGTGCGGCTGCGTTCCTCGACGCAAGCTGAGGCCGCTCGCTACGCAAATCGCCCCACCTTTCTGTTTGGGTGAGTTTTTTCTGGGTCGCAGGCCGACGTTGTCGGCGCTGCGGCTTTTTGCTTTCCAGCTTCGCTGATTTGTGACAACAGCCCATGACGACCGATTCGGCCATACCCTCATTGCTGCTGGGCTGCGACTTCTCCAGCAGCCCCAGCCGGCGCAAACCCATTGTGCTGGCGCAGGGCCAGCGCGTGGCGGCGCGGGTGCAGTTGCTGGGCCTGGAAACCTTTGACACGCTGGATGGTCTGGCGCGCTGGCTGGCTGCGCCGCGTGCCTGGGTGGGTGGGTTCGATTTGCCCTTTGGCCTGCCGCGCGAGCTGGTGCAGGCGCTGGGCTGGCCGCTGCAGTGGCATGCGTGCATGCAGCACTACCGCGCGCTCTCGCGGGAGCAGATTCGCGATGCGTTTGCCGCCTTTTGCGCCGCGCGGCCCGTGGGCGGCAAGTTTGCCCACCGGGCCACCGATGGCCCAGCGGGCTCCAGCCCCTCCATGAAATGGGTCAACCCGCCCGTGGCCTACATGCTGCACGCTGGCGTGCCGCTGCTGCTGGACGCCGGGGTGCACCTGCCCGGCCTGCACCCCGGCGACCTGCAGCGCGTGGCGCTGGAGGCCTACCCCGGCCTGCTCGCGCGCGAGGTGCTGCAGCGGCGCAGCTACAAAAGCGACGACCGCGCCAAGCAAACGCCCGACCGCCTGATTGCCCGCAAAGACCTGGTGCACGCGCTGGAGATGGGCCAGAGCCGCCTGGGCTTGCGCCTCAAGCTCAGCCACGCCCAGCGCGATGCCCTGGTGGACGACGCCAGCGGCGACCGGCTGGACGCCGTGCTGTGCCTGCTGCAGGCCGCCTGGGCGCAGCGGCGCCACGAGGAGGGCGATGCGCTGTATGGGCTGCCGCCCGGATTGGATGGTCTGGAAGGCTGGATTGTCACGGCCTGAGACACGATCCGGATCGATGCCCCGGGACATGCGCCCCGGTGATGTGTCCCCAGTTGTGCCCCCCGGACATGCGCCCCGGACATGCGCCCCATCGTGCTGTCCTACCATGGCATCATTCACCCACGCCCCACGTCTTGTTCACGCCTTGATGCCCACCATTCACCGAATCTCGCGTCCCCCTGTGTGGATCGCCGTGGCGGCAGGGCTGCTCTGCGCCGCAGCTCTGGCAGCGCCCGCGCCCTGGTATTACTGGCGCAGCCAGGTGGATGGCCAACGCATCTGTGCGCAGACCTCGCCCGGCGTGGGCTGGACGCGTGACAGCGATGCATTTGAAGGCCCCGGCTGCCAGCCGCGCCGCCGCGTGATCGTGGTGCCCATGCGCTGAAGCGGTCGCGTCGGCGGTCTGGGGTCACTTGCCCGCCCGCCTGTGCGGACGGCGCTGTCGTTGACGTTGGCACAATGGACGGTCCCGTCCTCGCAAATTTTCCAAGCCATGCCTGCTTTCGAAACCCTGCTCACGTTCTTTGGCGTATCGGTCCTGCTGGGGCTCACGCCCGGCCCCGACAACCTGTTTGTGCTGCTGCAATCTGCCCAGCGCGGCTGGCGTGCCGGCATGGCGGTGGTGCTGGGCCTGTGCGCGGGCCTGGTGGTGCACACGGCGGCGGTGGCCCTGGGGCTGGCGGCCGTGTTTGCCGCATCGGCCATGGCGTTCACCGTGCTGAAATATTGCGGCGCGGCCTATCTGGCTTACCTGGCATGGCAGGCCCTGCGCGCGCCCGCCGCCACGGCCCAGGAGCCCGCCTCTGCCCCAGGAAGCCAAGGCAAACAAGGCGGCCCCAGCCTGGGGCGCATGGTGGGGCGCGGCATGGTCATGAACCTCACCAACCCCAAGGTGCTGGTGTTCTTCCTGGCTTTTTTGCCGCAGTTCGCCGACCCGGCGCGCGGAAGCGTGGCGCTGCAACTCATGGTGCTGGGGGTGGTGTTCATGCTGGCCACGCTGCTGGTGTTTGGTGCCATCGCCTGCTTTTCGGGGGGCTTTGGGGCGCTGCTGCAACGCTCGGCACGCGCGCAGACGGTGCTCAACCGGGTGGCGGGCCTGGTGTTTCTGGGGCTTGCGGTGCGGCTGGCCACGGCCGAGCGCTGAACTTGGGGTGCCCGCTGCCCACCCACCCAGAGGGCCGGCAAGGCAAACAAGCCACTATTAAAATAATAGCTAGTTGCGCTTGCTGTATAAGCGCTAGAGCATGAAAACACTTGTATTTTTGTGCCGGCATTTGATAATGGGCGCATGACCGAACTCATCCTCATCCGCCATGGCGAAACCGACTGGAACCGCGAGCTGCGCTTCCAGGGCCAGGTGGATGTGCCCCTCAACGCCACCGGGCACGAGCAGGCCCGCCGCCTGGCGCAGCGGCTGGTGGCGGAGCGCCTGGCGGTCGATCACCTGGTGTGCAGCGACCTCATCCGCACGCGGCAGACGGCGCAGCCCGCGCTGGCCGCGTTGCTGCCGCAACTGTCGCTCGATGCCCTGACCGACCCGCGCCTGCGCGAGCAGCATTTTGGTGTGGTCGATGGCATGCGCGTGGACGACATCAAGGCCCGGCACGCGCAAGCATGGGCGCAGTGGCTGCGCTTTGATGCCGATGGTGGCATGCCCGGCGGCGAGACGGCACGGCAGTTTCACGCGCGGGTCATGGAGGCACTGCGCGGCCTGGCCCAGCAGCACGCGGGGCAAACCATCGTCGTGGTCACGCACGGCGGGGTGCTCGACATGGTGTGGCGCACGGCGCACGGCGCGCGGCCTGGGGCTGGGCGGCCCGCGCCAGAGCGACATCCCCAACGCGGGCCTCAACCGCGTGCGCCTGCAGGGCGATGCCATCGACATCGTGCACTGGGCCGACACGCAGCATCTGGCTGATCTGCCAGCGCAGCCGGTGTATGACCAGACCCGGCTGCTGGCTGTCGAGGGCGTTACAGGCGTTATGGGCGATACGGGCGCTCAGAGCGCAAAGGGGGTTACGCGCCCTTGACGTCCTTGCCGCCCTTGACCAACGCCAGATAAGCGCTGCGGGTTTGCGGCGACACCGAATCGACCAGCTGCTCGTGCGGCGTCTTGTGCCGCGCCAGCATGCGCGCCGTGGCGATGGTTTTCGATTTGCAGAACCAGTGGCAGGTGTGCTGCATCAGGAACAGCTCGGCCGACATCGTGAAGGCCTTGTCGCGCGGGGCCAGCTGGGCCGCGTTGCGGGCCATGTTTTCGATGCCCCGGGCGTGGATGGCCAGGGCCTTGCGCATGTCGAAGGTGGTGCCGGGAAACAGCTGGCTGGCAAAGGGTATCGCCATGGCAAAGCGGCTGACGCGGGCATCGGCTTCGTTCACCTGGGCGAACTCGGCGGCGAAACGGTTGAACTGCTCGCTCAGCTGTGATTCGGTGGTGGTCAGCAGGCTCCAGATCTGGTCCCGCCGCTCGGGCGTGCTTTCGCCCAGCGCCCGCAGATAGCCCTCGGTGAGGGCCTCCATGAGTTTTTCGATCTGGTAGTGGCCTAGGTGGCTGGCCAGGAGGGCAATGCGTTTACGCTGCTGCTGGTGGTTGACGATGTAGCTGCCGATGGCGATCAGGAGGGCGAGGGTGAGAATGTCCATGGCCTGTTTATATCCTTGGCGGCTGAGGCCAGGCTTTCTGTGGGGGGCGAATTTGCTCGAATGCGCGGGCCACCTGCAGCACGCCCAGGTCGTCAAAGCGCGGCCCGGCGATCTGCAGGCCAATGGGCAAGGGATGCAGGCCGCTGGTGTAGCCGCAGTTCACCGAAGCGGCGGGTTGCTCTGACATGTTGTAGGGCACGGTGAAGCCGATGTGTTCCAGCGGCCGCAGCGGGTCGTTGGTGGGCGAGGGCAGCTCGGCCGCAAACGCCGCCATGGGTGCCACGGGCGAGATCACGTAGTCGAACGCGCTGCAGGCGCGCACGGTGGCCACGCGGGTCAGGTGGAACTGCTGGCTGGCATGGAACACCTCGGTGCCGCTCAGGCCCGCAGCGCTGTCGGCCCAGGCACGGATGTAGGGCAGCACCTTGTCGCGCTGCCCGGCTGGCAGGGCCTGCAGGTCGATGTGCGAGCGCATGCGCCAGAAATGGTCCATGCCGTCGAGCATGGCCTGCGTCATGAAAGGCTGCATGGGCACGATGTGGGCGCCGGCCTGTTCCAGCCAGCGGGCGGCCTGCTCGACGGCGGCGCGCACCTCGGGCTGTACCGGCAGGCCGCAGCCGGCATCCAGCAGCAGGCCTATGCGCAGGCCGCGCAGGTGCCCCACCCCCTGGTCAAACTGGCCCCAGGCAATGTCCTGCGCGGGCAAGGCCATGCTGTCGCGTGCGTCGCCCTGGCTCAGCACCTGCATCATCAATGCGGCGTCTGCCACGGTGCGTGTCATGGGGCCGGCGGCACGGCCGGTGTAGGGTGGGTCGATGGGGATGCGGCCCAGGCTGGGTTTGAGGCTGAAGATGCCGCACCAGCTGGCCGGCAGGCGCAGCGAGCCGCCGATGTCGGTGCCGATGTGCAGCGGGCCGTAGCCGGCGGCGGCCGCAGCGCCAGCACCGGCGCTGGAGCCACCGGGGCCTTTGGACAGGTCCCAGGGGTTGCGCGCCAGCGCGTGAAAGCTCGACAGGCCCGATGACAGCATGCCGTAGTCGGGCATGGTGGTCTTGGCCACGATGACCGCGCCCGCTTCGCGCAGGCGTGCCGCAGGCGGGGCGTCGGCGGCGGTGGGCACCAGCGCGGTGGCCGCAGTGCCCAGCGGCATGGGGTCGCCGCGCGTGGCGATGTTCTCCTTGATGGTGGCGGGCACGCCATCGAGCGCCCCCAGCGGCTCGCCACGCAACCAGCGGGCCTCCGACGCCGCTGCCTGCGCCAGGGCGGCTTGGGGGCGCAGCAGGTAGGTGGCCCGGATATGGGGCTCCCAGCGCTCCATATGGGCCAGCACGTCGGTGACCACCTCGACCGGGGACAAGGTGCGCTGGCGGTAGGCCGAGAGCAGGGCGTGGGCGGGCAGGTCGTGCAGGGCGCTCATGGTGCGGTTTTTTCAGGGATGGACGGGCCAGGCCGCGCGCCGGGCTGTCAGGGCCCGGGGCGCCGCTGCTGCGGTTTTCAGGACCAGGAAAGGGCCGACAGATCGTTCACAAAGATAGGCATGTCTTTCCACAGCCCCTTGAGGTTTTTGTTGGCCACGGTCACCCATTGCGGCTGGTAGAGAAAACCATGCACGGCCTCTTCGGCCAGCAGGCGCTGCGCATCGCCCAGCAGGCGGGCGCGGTCGGCGGGGCGCGGGGCGTTCTTGATTTTTTCAAACAGCGTGCTGAACTGGGGCGAGTTGTAGCCCCAGTAATAGTCGGGCTTGGCAAAGTTGCCCAGGTCAAAGGGCTCGACGTGGGAGATCAGGGTGAGGTCGTAGTTCTTGTTGCCATAGGTGCCGCTGAGCCACTGGGCCCATTCCACATTCTGGATCTTGGCCACGATGCCGATCTTGGCCAGCTGCGCTGCAATCACCTCGCCGCCCTGGCGCGCGTAGGGCGGCGGGGGCAGCGTGAGGGTGAGCGTGAGCGGGGTCTTGACACCCGCTTCGGTCAGCAGTTTTTTGGCCTTGTCGATGTCGAACGGGTTGATGCCCGTGGTGTCCACGTAGCCGAATGCGCCCGGCACATAGTGGCTGCCAATGGGCACGCCAAAGCCGTCGCCGGCGCCTTCGATGATGGCCTTGCGGTCGATGGCGGCGGCGATGGCTCGGCGCACACGCAGGTCGTTCAGGGGCTTGCGGTCGTTGTTGATGGCCAGAATGGTCTTGGCTCGGGATCCGCTCACCACCACCTGAAAGCGCGGGTTGGCCTTGAACTGGGCCACGCTGCGTGGCGTGACGCGGGCAAACGCGTCCACATCACCGGCCAGCAGCGCCGCCACCTGCGCGGCAGGGTCGGAGATGAAGCGGAACGTGGCCCGACGCATCTTGATGCTGGCGGGCGCGCGAAAGCCCGGCCAGGCGTTCAGCGTGATGGACGCACCCTTGTTCCATGCGCCGAGAACGTAGGGGCCGGTGCCCACGGGCCGCGTGGCATTGGTGGCGGCACTTTTGGGCTCGACGATGATGGCCGTGGCCTGGCCCAGCACAAACAGGAAATCCGGGTCGATGTCCTTGTGGATCAGCACCACGGTGTGGTCATCCACCACCTGGGTGGTGAGGCTGGCAAAGGTGCGCTTGTCCTTGTTGGTGCTCTTGTCGCTGCCCGCGCGGTCGAACGAGAATTTGACCGCATCGGCCGTGAAGGGCACGCCGTTGCTGAACTTCACCCCCCGGCGCAGGCGCAGGGTGTAGGTCTTGAGGTCGGGCGACACCTCCCAGCTCTCGGCCAGCAGCGGCGACACACTGCCGTCGGCATTGATCTTGGTGAGCGTCTCGAAGATGTTGTAGTGAACGATCTCGGCAATGGCCGAGGCGGCACCGGCGGTCGGGTCCAGCCCCGGCGGTTCCAGCGTCATGGCCAGCACCACGGTGTCCTTGCTGGTTTTGGCCAGCGCGCCCCAGGGCGCGGCAAGGGGCACCGCGGCGATGGCGCCAGTGGCAAGGATTGAGCGGCGGTTCAGCATGTTTGAGTTCTCCAGACGGAAACCTGTGGAAGGGGCGCGGGCCGGCAGATGCGTGGCCGACGGGGCTGAGGGCTTTTTACACCATCGTGCGCGCGGCGCCGCCGGCCAGCGGCGCACGGCGGGCACGGGCACGCCCGGGCTCGATGCGCGGCACGGCGTTGAGCAGGGCGCGCGTGTAGGGGTGCTGCGCGTTGTGAAACAGCTCCTGCGGCGTGCCGCGCTCCACAATGCGCCCCTGGTACAGCACCACCACCTCGTCGCACAGGTGGTTCACCACGGCCAGGTCGTGGCTGATGAGCAGGTAGGTGATGCCGAATTCCTGCTGCAAATCCAGCATCAGGTTGAGCACCTGCGCCTGCACCGACACATCAAGCGCGCTCACGGGCTCGTCGGCCACGATGAGGCGGGGGCGGGTGATGAGTGCGCGCGCAATCGCAATGCGCTGGCGCTGGCCGCCCGAAAACTCGTGCGGGTATTTGTCCAGGTCGGTGCTGCGCAGGCCCACCTGCGCCAGCACCTGCGCGGCCTGCTCGCGCTGCTCGGCGCGGCTGGTAGCACGCTGGGCCTGCAGGGGTTCGGTGACGATGCGCTGCACGGTGTGGTGTGGGTCCAGCGAGCCATAGGGGTCCTGGAACACCATCTGAAAGTCGCGCCGCGCGTGGCGCAGCTCGGCGGCGGGCAAGCGGTGCAGGTCGCGGCCCAGCAGGTGCACCGCGCCGCTGGTGGGCGTGTCGAGCGCCATCACCAGCCGGGCCAGCGTGGATTTGCCCGAGCCCGATTCACCCACGATGCCCAGGCTGCGGCCCGCCGCCACGGTGAAATCCACGCCCTGCAGCGCCTGCACCTGCTGCGGCGGCTGAAAAAGGCGCGTGCGCGGCAGCGGGTAGTGGCGCACCAGTTGCGTCACCTGCAGCAGGGGGGGGTGCGCATCGGCAGGTGTTTTTGAGTCAAATTTGCATGTAGCGCTTATGGGGTAAGCGTTACCAGCTATCAAATCAGGAATGGTTGCGGTATTCATGCGCCAACCTCCGGTGCGGCGGGCATGGCATCGAGCCGGATGCAGCGCGCCATATGCCCCGCACCCAAAGCGCCCAAAGCACCCAATGGCACCGGTGGCGGCGGGGTGGTGTGGCAGGCGTCCATGGTGAAGCCGCAGCGCCCCGCAAAGGGGCAACCGGCGGGCAGATGGGCCAGCTCGGGCACGGTGCCCGCAATGGTTGCCAGGCGCGGGCGCTCGCCGCGGCGGTGCGGCACCAGTTGCGGGCGCGCCGCAAAAAGGCCGCGCGTGTAGGGGTGGGCCATGGTCGCGAAGACAGCCTCTGTGGGGCCGCTTTCCACCACGGAGCCGCCATACATCACCAGCATGCGGTCGGCGTTTTGCGAGATCACGCCCAGGTCGTGCGAAATCAGGATGAGCGCCATGCCGCGCTCGGCCACCAGGTCGCTGATGAGGTCCAGAATCTGCTGCTGCACGGTCACATCCAGCGCCGTGGTGGGCTCGTCGGCAATCAGCAGGTCGGGCCCGCAGGCCAGCGCCATGGCGATGGTGATGCGCTGGCGCTGCCCGCCCGAGAACTGGTGCGGATAGGCATCCAGGCGCCGCGCGGCATCGGCAATACCCACGCGCTCCAGCAGGGCCAGAGCCTCGCGGCGAGCCGCTGCACGGCCCAGGCCGCGGTGCAGCCGCAGGGGCTCGGCCACCTGGTCCCCAATGCGGTGCACGGGGTTCAGTGCCGTCATGGGCTCCTGGAACACCATGCCGATGCGGTTGCCGCGCAGGCGGCACAGCGCGCGGTCGTCCAGCCCCACCAGCTCCTGCCCATCCAGAAGAATGCTGCCACTGGCCTGCGCGGCGTCGGGCAGCAGGCCCATGAGCGCCAGGGCGGTGAGTGATTTGCCACAGCCCGATTCGCCCACCAGGCCCAGCGTTTCGCCGCGGTGAAGCGTGAAATCGATGCCACGCACCGCGTCGACAGCACCCTGGTGCGTGTGCAGGTGCACGCGCAGGTCGGTGACTTGCAGCAGGGGGGTGGGTGGGGATTGGGTGTTCATCGGAGCGGCGAGGCAGGTCAGCGCTTGCGGGCCAAGCGCGGGTCGAGCAGATCGCGCAGGCCATCGCCCAGCAGGTTCAGGCCCAGCACGGCCAGTGCAATCGCCATGCCGGGCCACACGGCCAGCAGCGGGGCCTGGAACATGAGGGTCTGGGCGTCGCTGAGCATGCGGCCCCACGAGGGCTGCGGCGGTTGTGTGCCCAGGCCCAAATACGACAGCGCCGCCTCGGCCAGGATGGCAATGGCAAACTGCACCGTGGCCTGCACGATCAGCACCGAGGCGATGTTGGGCAGCACATGCTCGAGCGTGATGCGCACGCTGCCCTTGCCGCACGCACGCGCCGCCAGAATGAAATCGCGCGACCACACGGCATTGGCCGAGGCGCGCGTCACCCGCGCAAAGGTGGGAATATTGAAGATGCCAATGGCGATGATCGAATTGACGATGCCCGCGCCAAACACCGCCGTCATCATGATGGCCGACAAAATGGCTGGAAAGGCAAACGTGAAGTCGGCCAGCCGCATGATGGTTTCTTCCACCCATCCGCGCCGCGCGGCGGCCAGCAGCCCCAGCGCCACGCCCAGGCCCATGCCAATGCCCACCGCAATCACGCCCACCAGCAGCGAGTTGCGTGCGCCCACCAGCAGCAGCGACGCCACGTCGCGGCCAAAGGCGTCGGTGCCCAGCCAGTGCTGGGCGCTGGGCGGCTGCAGCTTGGCGGGCAGGTCCATTTCGTAGGGCGACCAGGGCGTCCAGACCAGCGACAGCGCCGCTGCGGCCAGCAGCAACGCCACCAGCAGGGCGCCCGCAACAAAGCTGCGGTGCCCCAGGGCACGGCGCAGCCAGTGGGGGCGTGACGACCGAACGGATGAGGAAGTCGTTGCGCTCATGGGTTTGTTGACCGCTTTTTGTGAAGCCCCCGGCGCTTGAAACCGGCGCGCCCCAAAGCCAGCGCCACCGTGGAACTGGCTCTGCCAGGCCACGGGTGGTGTCCCCCTGGGGGGATGGTGCGAAGCGACTCAGGGGGGGGGCACCTCATATATCGCTGGCCTTCACGCGGGGGTCGATCACCGCGTACAGCAGGTCCACGAAGAAGTTGACGACCACCACCATGGCCGCCAGCAACATCACGCAGTTGCGCACCACGACCAGGTCGCGGTTGGCAATCGACTGGAAGATCAGCCGGCCCAGGCCCGGCAGATAAAACACGTTTTCCACCACGATGGTGCCCGCCAGCAGGTTGGCAAACTGCAGGCCCATCACCGTGACGACCGGGATCATGGCGTTGCGCAGCACATGGCCCCACAGCGCAGCCCGCCGCGACAGGCCCTTGGCGCGCGCGGTGCGCACAAAATCTTCGCGCAGCACATCCAGCACGGCCGAGCGCGTGATGCGCGCCAGAATGGCCGCCTGCACCACCGCCAGCGCCAGCGCGGGCAGCAGCAGTGCTTTCAGCGCTTGCAGCGGGCCGCCGCCGCTGTCTTCGGTCCAGCCCGGGAAGCCCCCGGCCGAAAACCACTGCAGCTTGACCGAAAACAGCAAGATCAGCAGGATGGCGAACCAGAAGTTGGGAATGGCAATGCCCAGCTGGGCCAGGCCCATCACGCCCAGGTCGCCCCACCGGTTGTGGCGCGCAGCGGCAAAAAGGCCCGCCGCGAGGGCCAGCACCGTGCTGAGCACCATGGCCATCAGCGCCAGCGGCACCGTGAGCGCCAGGCGTTCCAGCACCAGTTCCAGCACCGGGCTGCCATAGGTGTAGCTGTCGCCCAGGTCGCCCACCAGCAGGCCACGCATCCATTGCCAATAGCGCTGTCCCGCGGGCTGGTCCAGCCCCAGTTGGGCGGCAAGCTCGGCCACGGCGTCGGGTGAGGCGTCTGGCCCCATCAGCACCTGGGCGGCGTTGCCCGGCAGAATGTCCAGCACCACAAACACGACCACCGATGCACCAAGCAGCGTGGCAACAAGGGTGAAAAATCGCTTGAGAAGAAAGAAACCCATGGATCGGATGCTGGCGGAGCGTGGGTGGGTGCTTTAGTCGATTGAAAAAGGTAAGGTGCCCGAGCAGCATACCGACAAAGCATCCATGGCGGCGGTGGTGTGTTGTGCCTGGTGTCGAAGCAGGGCAGAGCAGGGGCGCGGGATAATACGCGGCATGAAGACCGTCTCCCTGAACCCGCTGCATTCGCGCCTGGCGCTCCCGCCATCCACAGGGAGGACCGCATGGCACTGAGAATCACCGACGAGTGCATCAACTGCGATGTGTGTGAGCCCGAGTGCCCGAACCAGGCCATCACCCTGGGACAGGAAATCTACGAGATCGACCCCGACAAATGCACCGAATGCGTGGGCCATTTTGACGAGCCCCAGTGCGTGCAGCTGTGCCCGGTGGCCTGCATCCCGGTAGACCCCCAGCATGTGGAGAGCCGGGAAACGCTGTGGCAGAAGTTTCACCGGCTGCAGGCTGTCACCAAAATATAAGTGTTTTTTGCCTCTAGAGCTTATCCATCAAGCGCTAATAGCTATAAAAACAATAGCTTCTAGTTGTCTTCAGGTCTTGGTGGCTTGGGACGCGGTGGCTTGGTGGTGTGGATCAGCAACGTGGCTTTCTCCATGTCCCCCGCCAGCAAGGCCGGATGCGCCTTGAGTGAATGCTGGATGCTGTCCTCGATCAGGGTGCGCTGGTCGGGTGAAGGTTTTTTCAGCACCCAGTTGGCCACTTCGGCCTTGACGCCCGGATGCCCGATGCCAATGCGCAGGCGCCAGTAATCGGGCGAACCGAGCTGGGCATGGATATCCCGCAGGCCGTTGTGCCCGGCATGGCTGCCCCCGCGCTTGAGTTTCACCTGGCCGGGGGCGATGTCCAGTTCATCGTGCGCCACCAGGATTTCCTCGGGCTGGATCTTGAAGAACCGCGCCAGTGACGCCACCGATTTTCCCGACAGGTTCATGAAGGTCTGGGGCTGCAGCAGCCACACACTCTGGCCATGTACGCTGGTGCGGGCCACCAGCCCGTGGTAGCTGCGCTCGGGCACCAGCGTGGCCTTGAGTTCGCGCGCCAGCGCGTCTATCCACCAGAAGCCCGCGTTGTGGCGGGTGGCCTCGTAGTCGGGCCCTGGGTTGCCCAGGCCCACAAACAGTTTGATCATGTGCGCAATTATCGGTAGCTACCAATGAAAACGGCCCACACAGGTGGGCCGTTGGATGCAGCTCTGCCGGAGCAGGCCGCGAAGACCGGTGCGCCGGTCTTATTTCTTGCCCTTGCCCTTGCCCTTGGCATCGGCGGCAGGAGCTGCATCGGCGACAGGCGCCACCACTTCCACCACGGGGTTAGTCACGGAAACCAACACGGGGTTGTTGTTCTGACCGCCACGGATCACAGCGCTCACACCCTTGGGCAGTTTGATGTCCTTGAGGTGCAGGGAAACACCCTTCTTCAGCGTGCTCAGGTCCACGGCAATGAACTCAGGCAGGTCGGAAGGCATGCAGGTCACGTCGAGTTCGTTCACGACGGGGTTCACCAGGCACTTGTCCACCTTGACAGCGTCGGACTCATCCGCGCCGCTGAAGTGCAGTGGCACCTTCATGTGCAGCTTGGTCTTTTCGTCCACGCGCTGGAAGTCAATGTGCAGCACCAGTTGCTTATAGGGGTGGTATTGCACGTCGCGCAGCAGAACCTTGGCGGTTGTGCCGGCCACTTCCATGTCCAGCACGCTGGAGTGGAAAGCTTCCTTCTTCAGGGCGTGCCACAGTGCGTTGTGGTCGACCTCGATAAGCTGGGGTTCGGCAGAACCGCCATACACGATGCCAGGCGTCTTGCCCGAATTGCGCAGACGGCGGCTCGCACCCGTACCCTGCTTGGCGCGCTCAAAAGCGACGATGTTCATAATTAGCTCCTGAAAAGGGACGACCGCGACCAGTCATTCCCTGTTAAAAAAAGGCTTGTTGCGCCCAGATGGCGGCAAGCCCACAACAATGCTCCCGAACAGGCAAGCCTCCCGAAGGAGGCCTGCAAGCATCTGACTCAGCAAAGCCACGCCTCACAGGCGCGACCGGCGCTCAGAAAAGATTCTCTTGGTCCGAGAACAAACTCATCACCGACTCTCCCTTGGCAATGCGCTGGATCGTTTCGGCGATCAGCGGAGCCACGGAGAGCTGGCGGATTTTTGCGCAACCCTTGGCGTTGTCGCTCAAGGGGATGGTGTTGGTCACCACCACTTCATCGAGGGCCGAGCCCTGGGCGATGCGTTCAATGGCGGGGCCGGAAAAAATGGGGTGGGTGCAGTAGGCGTACACCTTCTTGGCACCGCGCTCCTTGAGCACTTCGGCTGCCTTCACCAGCGTGCCGGCGGTGTCGATCATGTCATCCATGATCACGCAGTTGCGGCCGTCGATTTCGCCGATCACATGCATCACTTCGGAGACGTTGGCCTTGGGCCGGCGCTTGTCGATGATGGCCAGATCGCAGCCAAGCTGCTTGGCCAGAGCCCGGGCACGAACCACACCACCCACATCGGGCGAGACGACGATCAGGTCGTCGTAGTTCTTCTGGCGCAGATCGCGCAATAGCACCGGCGAAGCGTAGATGTTGTCCACCGGGATGTCGAAGAAGCCCTGGATCTGATCGGCATGCAGATCCATGGTCAGCACACGGGCCACGCCCACCGCTTGCAACATGTTCGCCACCACCTTGGCGGAGATCGGTACCCGGCTGGAGCGGGGGCGGCGATCCTGGCGGGCGTAGCCAAAATAGGGAATCACGGCGCTGATGCGTTCGGCTGAAGCACGCTTGAGCGCGTCCACCATGATCAGCAGTTCCATGAGGTTTTCGTTGGTGGGTGCGCAGGTAGACTGCACCACGAAAACGTCACGGGCTCGCACGTTTTGTTTGATTTCGACGGTGACTTCCCCGTCGGAGAAGCGGCCCACATCGGCAGCACCCAAGGTGGTGCCGAGGTGTTGGGCAATTTCAGCTGCCATGCCAGGGTTGGCATTGCCGGTGAAAACCATGAAGTCGGGTTGGTTGGCTTGCATGAGCGTCCCAGCAGTCTGAAAAAAAAGCCCGTACGCGAAAAGAAATTTGGCAGGGGAGAAAGGATTCGAACCTTTGCATGCCGGAATCAAAATCCGGTGCCTTAACCAGCTTGGCGACTCCCCTACACGGGTTGATTGCAAAAACAATCAACCGAAATTCTTGTCTGCTGCCCATCCTGCCAGAGGATGAATCATCAGATTCTCACATGTTTTGACCTGCCAATCGCCAGGGGCGTTTTGAAGATCAACGGCATGCGAAATTTGCGCAAACACTGCACTACCCGAACCGGTCATTCGACCCTGCAAACCGTGCGATTCAAGCCACTGAAGGGCCTGCGTCACTTCGGGGCACAAGGCCTGGGCGACTGGTTGCAAGTCATTACAACCGAAATTGTAGTGTGCTGCAGCAAAGCCTAAGATTGTAGCACGATCTGAATCACGTTTCAGATCTGGAGCAGAAAATATTGATTTCGTATCCAGACCCGCCTCGGGTTTCACTACTGCAAAGCTCGCTCGCGGTAGCTGATGTGCATTCTCAAGCGGCGTGATTATCTCACCAATTCCCTCCACCCAGGCGTTGTGGCCGCGCAAAAAAAACGGCACGTCGGCGCCCAGTGTCAGCCCGATGGCTTCCAGCGCGGGGCGGGGCAGGTTCAGCTTCCAGAGGCGATTGAGCGCCAGCAGCGTTGTGGCCGCGTCGGACGAGCCGCCACCCATGCCTGCCTGGGCAGGAATCTTTTTCAGCACGCCAATGTGAGCTCCCAGTCCGCAGCCGGTGGCCTTTTGCAGGGCCTGCGCCGCGCGCAGCGTGAGGTCGAGAGCGGGCAGTGTGGGTCCCAGGTCTTCGCGGGTGATGCGGCCATCGTGGCGCAGTTCGAAATGCAGCGAATCGCACCAGTCGATCAGCATGAAGACAGACTGCATCAGGTGGTAGCCATCGGGTCGGCGGCCAGTGATGTGCAAGAAAAGATTGAGCTTGGCCGGTGCCGGCACGTCGTACAGGTTTTGCATGAAACGGTGTCAGCGGGTCAGAACAATTCGCAGGGTGGCTTGCGGCGCAGGTGTATGGCGCTGTGCGACCAGTCGCCCAGATGCAATGGCCGATAAATCGACATGCCAGCCAACGGTTTCAACCTGGGTGCCTTCTAGCCAGCTGAACAGTGCTGCGACGGGAATACCGGTTCCCAGGACATCCTGCAGCAAGGCCTCCAGTGACTCAGACTTCCGGGTGTCCTGGCCCGTAGTAATCTCTGCGTGGCCGGCATTCCACTGGATTCGTGCGATGGTGTTGCCCAGAGGATTGAGCAAGACGAATTGGCCTTGTTGTGCCGACCCTGAGAGTTCGAACGACGCTGAAAAGGACTGTGACGCCTGATCTTCCACCTGCAACGCAAGGCGACCTGCCCATAGCGTGTCGTGTGAATGTGCAGGCCGCAGTTGAGGCTGCGCACAGCCGGCCAGCAACAGAACAAAAAACGCCAGCAGGCAAGCTACCCCGTAGGGCAGCGTCCGGGAGGGGCCTTGGGGTTGCTGGCCCGGAAAAATGGCGCGCAACATCAGGGCCTGGCCCCCAGCCTTTTCAGTGTGCCTTTGAGCGTTTCGTTGTCTGGATTCAGGCGCAGCCCCTCGCGCCAGATGCTCAAGGCGCGTGTGCGGTCTCCGGTGCTCCAGAGGACTTCACCGAGGTGTGCGGCAATTTCCGCGTCGGGCCGCTTCTCGAAGGCGGCTGATAGGAGTTGCAATGCCTGCGCGTTGTTGCCGAGGCGGAATTCGACCCAACCAAGGCTGTCCGTAATGAAGGGGTCGCCAGGAGCATATTCCAGCGCCTTGGCGATCAACCCTTTGGCCTCCTCCAGGCGCAGGCCACGTTCAGCCAGCGAGTATCCCAAGGCGTTGTAGGCGTGGTGGTAGTCGGGCTGCCGTGCTATCAGCTGCCGCAGCAGCTGCTCCATCATGCCCAGATCACCCGACTTTTCGGCCAGCATGGCCTGGTCGTAAATCAGTTCGTTGTCTTGCGGGTCCAGGTCCACCAGTTCGGTCTGAACGGCCAGGGCGTCTTTGTATAAACGCATCTCCTGCAACAACTGCACCTCAGCCTGCAGTTTCAAGCGGATCTGCTCTGAGGTATTGCCGGGCAGACCGCGAAGCAGGGCACGTGCTTGCGATATCTTTCCCTGTTGGGCGAGTATGGAAGCACGACGCCGCTGTGCGCTGAGCAATTCTTCCGACTTGTCTATGCGTCCGAGCCAGGATTCGGCTGCTGCATAGTCTTTTTTCTTTTCAGCAAGCTGCGCATAAAGAAGATAGGCCTGAGTCAGACCGCGCTGCTGTATGTCGGGATCTGCCGTGATCGCATTTGTCAGTTCGATGTAGCGCTGCAGTGATTTTTCAGCATCGGGCAGGCGGTTATCCTGGAATTGCAGTGTCGCAAGAGCAAGCCACGCTTCCCTCAGATCCGGCTTGTCGCGTGTCACGATCTCCAGCTGCTGGCGCGCAGCGGGGTAACGCTGCTGGCTCAGCAGGACGCGGGCATATGCCGTGCGCAATTCGGGATCGGGCTGATTGGCAAGGCGGGTTGTCACCAGCGATTCCGCTTCCGTAACGTCCTCCTGCATCAGTTCAAGGGCCAATGGCAAGGCCACTTCGCTCGAGCCGTCCAGTGCCAAGGCCCGACGAGCCGCCTCAAGCGCTCCAGCCTTATCCCCAGCCGCCAGGCGCATGCGCCCCAATGCGGTCCACGCAGCGGGGCCTGTGGCGGGATGGCGCAGTTCATCGATTAGCGCTTGCTCTACCACATTGGCGGCCAATTGCTTGTTGCTGGCACGGCCATACACCTGAGGAAGGGCCGACAGGGCCGCAGCTTTGGCTGCAGTCGGCATCTGAGTCAACTCCTGGCGCAGCAGGTCCGCGGTCTCGCCTATTCGATTGAGTGCAATCAGTATCTGCAATGTGTAGCGGTTGGCTTCCCGCGATTGGGGTTGCGCCTCTTTCCACGCACGTGCTGCTGCCAGGGCGTAGTCACCTGATCGGGCCTGCAAGGCAATGTCTGCGGCACGTCGGTACAACGCGCTTTCTCCACTGCGCCGCGCCGCTTCCAACATCAGTGCATAGCCTGCGCCTGGGTCTCCTGACTGTGTGGTCAGCTCGCCCAAAAATATCTCATAGAAAAGTTCTGCATCCAACTGCGCGCTGGGCGTTGGTAGCGTTGTGGCTTCTGAGGTGTCGGGGCGTTTCTCATCGCCGGACTGTGTCCATCCCGTAGTTGCTGTTGCCGCCAGAGCGGCAGTGAGAAGGGCTGTTCGAAAGCGATGAGATTGCACCATCGGGCCATAATAATCCATGCTCCCAAACCTGTTTCAAAGGCTATTGCATGCCTGAGTTGCCCGAAGTGGAAGTCACCCGTCGCAGCTTTGCGCAGGCTATTGCTGGGGCCAGGATCGAGTCGGTATGTGTGGGCAAACCATTGCGGTGGCCTTTGGGGTGTGACCCACAATCGCTGGTTGGCAAAAAGGTGGTCGCGCTGCGCCGCCGGGGCAAGTATTTGCTGCTCGATCTGGACTCGGGCCTTCTGTTGCTGCATCTTGGAATGTCGGGCAGCCTGCGTTTCAGTCGTGATCTGCCCCCACCGGGTGGGCATGATCATTTCGACATCCTCACGTCAGAAGGAACATTGCGTCTGCATGATCCCAGGCGTTTCGGCGCCGTGGTCTATGCGGCAAGCGAGCAGGATGCCGTGGCGCAAAAGCTGCTGGGCGGGCTGGGAGTAGAGCCGCTGTCCGAGGACTTTACCTATCCTGCCTTCGAAGCGGGGCTCAAGGCGAGTCGCGCGCCCATCAAGCAGGTGCTGCTGGCGGGGCGTCTGGTCGTGGGGGTAGGCAATATCTACGCTTGTGAGGTGCTGTTTCTTGCAGGCATTCGACCCACCGTTGCTGCGCATCGCATCGGTCCCTTGAGAGTGCGCAGACTTTATTCAGCGATCACGACGGTGCTTGAGCGTGCAGTGGAATTGGGCGGCAGCACATTGAAGGACTTTTCCAGCGCCGACGGAAAGGATGGGCATTTCCAGCATGAGGCCAATGTCTACGGGCGTGTCGGTGCCCCGTGCCATCACTGCGGCACGGCCATCAAATTGGTTCGTCAGGGTCAACGCAGCAGCTATTTTTGTCCCCGATGCCAACGCGCATGACGTGGCGCGGATGGCCATCGGCATGGATATCGCTCCCAAGGGGCGGTCAATGCTATATTTTGAGCATGTCTACATGTAGACCGTTCATCGCATTCCGGGAGCAAAGTGGGACCATCATTCAACGAGCAGTTCGACCAGCACGGCGTGTGGCGGCGTGAGTTCGCCCACCAGATTCACCGTCTGTCCGAGTGGATGTCT
The DNA here is from genome assembly GCF_002281195.1 of Acidovorax sp. 35-64-16. Taxonomy (NCBI): domain Bacteria; kingdom Pseudomonadati; phylum Pseudomonadota; class Betaproteobacteria; order Burkholderiales; family Comamonadaceae; genus Acidovorax; species Acidovorax sp. 35-64-16. Next base: position 117,989 of record NZ_NCFM01000005.1, read on the forward strand.
GACCACGAACTCATGGACGCTGCAGTTCAGGAGCGGCTGAATCGCCTCGAAGCCCAGGTCCGCAGTGACAAGGTGATGGTGGCTTTCGTCGCGGAGTTTTCGCGGGGGAAGTCAGAACTGATCAATGCCATTTTCTTTGCTGACTATGGCCGTCGCATCATGCCTGCCAGTGCTGGCCGCACAACGATGTGCCCAACGGAGTTGGGCTACGACGCCTCGCTGGCGCCCAGTCTTCGGCTGCTTCCGATCGAAACCCGGTTGCAACTGCAAGGTCTTGCTGAATGGCGCGTGAAGCCCGAGCGCTGGATCGAAATCCCCCTGGATGTCAACAACGCCGATCAAATCGCCAAAGCACTTGAGAAGGTTGCGGAGGTTCGGAAGGTCACGCTGGACAACGCCCGGGCGCTGGGGTTCTGGCACGATGAGTTGGCGGACGAAAATCCGGTTCCTGATTCCGAGGGCTTGGTCGAAGTACCCATGTGGCGCCACGCCATCATTAATATTCCCCATCCCTTGCTCAAGCAGGGCTTGGTGATTCTGGACACCCCTGGATTGAATGCTGTGGGCGCCGAGCCCGAGTTGACGGTCAATCTCATTCCGCAGGCGCATGCGGTGGTTTTCATTCTGAGTGCGGACACGGGAGTTACCCGTTCGGATTTGTCCATTTGGCGAGAACACCTGGCAACCTCTGTGGACAGCCTTGATGCCCGTCTGGTTGTGCTCAACAAGATCGACACCCTGTGGGACACCCTCAATTCTCCGGACGAAATACTCGCGCAGATGAATCGGCAATGCATGACCTCCGCGGACATGCTGGGTGTGCCGCTGCAGCAGGTGGTGCCTGTATCTGCGCAAAAGGGCCTGGTTGCAAAAATCACCTGTGATGACCTGTTGCTCGAATCCAGTGGCCTGCCCGTGTTGGAAGAGGCGCTGGCCAAGGGAATCATGGGCCGTCGCCAGGCTATCTTGCGGGCTGCCGTGGCAACGGGGGTGGGGAGTCTGCGTGCAGAAACTTCGCGTGTCATCAATATTCGACGAAGAGATCTTGACGACCAGATGGCGGAGTTGCGGAGTCTTCGCGGCAAAAACGCTTCGGTGATCGAGTCAATGCGGCACCGCGTGGAACAGGAGCAGCGTGAGTTCGATTTGAGCACTGCCAAGATTCAGGCGGTTCGCGCGGTGCATCTCAAGTTGCTGCGAGACGTTTTTCATCAGCTGGGTGCGAAGTCGCTCAAGATGGAGTTGACCGAGTTGGCGCAGATGCTCCAGCAAAGGGGCTTGAAGCTGGGCGTGCGCAAAACCTATGCTAAGACCTTCGACAAGCTAAGGGGCACACTGGACAAGGCGCAGGCCTCTGGTATTGAAATCCAGGCGATGCTGGGTGGCACCTTTCGTCAGCTGAATTCGGAGTTTGGTTTCTCCCTTCAGGTGCCGCCCCCGCCGCAACTTGAACACTTCGCCCAAGAGCTGTCACAAATTGAACAAAGCCATCTGCAGTACCTGGGTGTCGGCAATGCCCTGAAGCTGGTGCAACCGGAGTTCGCCGAGCGGCTGGTTCGTGCGCTGGCCATGCGCTTGCGCACTGTGTACGAGTCGGCGGCGAATGACCTGGAGCTGTGGAGCAAGTCTGCAACGGCGCAACTGGATGCTCAGTTGCGGGAACGCCGCCGCAGTTTTGCCCGGCGGATTGAAGCCGTCGACCGCATTCAACATGCTGCCACTGGCTTGGTGGAGCGAATCTCCGAGATCGAGGCGGGTGAAGAAGAGCTTGTTCAACTGGAACGACGATTGGCGGAACTGACTGCCCAGTTGATAGCATTGCCTGTTCTGGCGGAAGCTGCAGAAAAAACCGGGCTTACGCCTGCATGATTCTTTCGGAAGTGGATGTCGCCACGCGCGTGGTTCGCTGGCAAGAAATCCATGGCCGCCATCACCTGCCTTGGCAGCAGACGCGGGATCCGTATCGGGTCTGGTTGTCTGAAATCATGCTGCAACAGACACAGGTCAGCACGGTGCTGGGTTATTACGCGCGATTTCTAGAGCGGTTTCCCGATGTGATCGCTTTGGCCCATGCGCCTTCAGATGACGTGATGGCGTTATGGAGCGGGCTTGGCTACTACAGCCGTGCACGCAACCTTCATCGCTGTGCCCAAGCCGTCGTGAGCGACCATGGCGGAAGTTTTCCCCGCACAGCGCAGACATTGGCTACCCTGCCCGGTATCGGGCGCTCGACAGCTGGAGCGATTGCAGCGTTCTGTTTTGCAGAACGCACGCCCATTCTGGACGCCAACGTGCGCAGGGTGCTGACACGGGTTCTGGGGTTTGATGCGGACTTGGCAGTGGCCCGCAACGAGCGGATGTTGTGGACGCACGCGCAAGCTTTGTTGCCCTCGGTAGACATCGACTTTGCCATGCCGCGCTACACCCAGGGGCTGATGGATCTGGGGGCAAGCTTGTGCACGCCGCGCAATCCAGCCTGCTCCCAATGCCCTTTGCAGACCTTGTGCGTTGCGCACCGCGAGGGAGCCCCTGAGCACTATCCCGTCAGAACTCGCAAACTCAAACGCCGTGCGGAATCGTGGTGGCTCTTGGTGCTGAAAGATTCCGTGGGGCGGTTTTGGTTGTCTCGACGTCCTGCGGCTGGGATCTGGGCCGGGCTGTATTGCGTACCGGTTTTTTCGTCGCGCCCGGATTTGTTGGCGTTACTGCATGAGCTAGGACCTGCTTGTGTGCAGTCCATGGAGGAGTGCACCCCTTTCCTGCATGTGCTGACCCACCGGGATCTTCATTTGCACCCCGTGGTCGTTGGGCAAGCTGTTGAGTTAAAGCCGGATGATGGGGGAGGCTGGTTTACTGCTGAACAGATCGCGGCGCTGGGTCTTCCTGCGCCCGTTCGCAAGTTGTTGGCAGGGCTATAGCTATTGCAAAGCCATCTTGATGCGGGCATCTAGCGGCCATCCATCTCTCGGTGGCGTCGTAGCACGGTCCAGCGGGCGCTGAATACTTGGGCCATTTGCTCTACAAGATAAACCGATCGGTGCTGCCCGCCTGTGCACCCGATGGCAACCGTCACATAACTTCGGTGGTTTCGGTCCAGCATATCCAGCCAATGGGAGAGAAACTGCTCAATGTGCTGGCCCATCAGTGCCACTTCTGGCTGCTGGCGTAGAAAGTCGGCAACGGGAGCGTCCAGGCCCGTCAGGTCGCGCAGAGCCGGCTCGTAATGCGGGTTGGGCAGCATTCGGACGTCAAACACATAGTCGGCGTCCACTGGAATTCCGCGCTTGAAGGCGAACGACTGGAAAACCAGCGTGAGCTGCCCCGGCGCTGCTGGCATCAGGTCCTTGACATAGCTTTGAAGCTGGGACGCCCTTATCGTGCTGGTGTCTATGACATGCGCTTGCTCACGCAGGTCGGCCAGTAACTCGCGCTCCAGCTCAATCACCTGCGTGAGTGCCCACCGTCCGTCTGTAATGTCGTCATGCGACAAGGGGTGGCGTCGACGTGTTTCGGAAAAACGTCGGACCAATGTTTCCGTAGTGGCATCCAGAAAAATGGACTGAATGATCACGCCCTGGTTGCGCAGGCGTTCCAGTTCCTGCGGCACTTGCGGCAGTGACGTGGCGCTGCGCACATCCATGGCGATTGCCACGCGGTTTCCGTGGTGTTTGTGTTCGAGTGCAACAAAGGCCGGGAGCAGTTCGGGGGGGAGGTTGTCTACGCAGTAATAGCCTGCATCTTCCATGGCGTGCAGTGCCACGGATTTTCCGGAACCAGACATCCCGGTGATCAGCACAATTTCCAGGGGCATGGATGTCAGCCTTTCTGCGGGGTGTTGGCCAAGCTCAGCATTTCGCTGGCATGGGCAAGGCTGGTGCCAGTTGGGCGTTCGCCGCCCAGCATGCGGGCCACCTCTGTAACCCGGAGGTCGCCCAGAACGGGCGTCACTGTGCTGGTGGTTCCCTTTGTATTTCGGCGCTTGGACACCATGAGGTGGTGATCGGCGTAAGCAGCCACCTGCGGCAAATGGGTGACTGCCAGCACTTGGCGGTCGCGCCCGAGTTGCCGCATCAATCGACCCACTGTTTCTGCCACGGCCCCGCCGACGCCCGAATCTACTTCGTCAAAAACCAAGGTGGGCGCCGTGCCGAGTTGGCTGGTAGTCACGGAAATGGCCAGGGAAATTCGTGACAATTCTCCACCAGAGGCGACCTTGCCGATGGGGCGGGGGGTCATGCCGGGGTGACCTGCCACGAGAAACGCAATCTCGTCCAATCCATGAAGAGCAGGCTCAGCGGTTTTTGTCACTGACACCTCAAACACTCCCCCTGTCATGCCCAGTCCCTGCATGGCCTGTGTGATGGCCGCTGACAGTTTGGGCGCTGTCCTTGTCCGCCTGAGAGAAATGGCTCGTGCAACCGTTTGGTAGGCTTTGGCACTGCTCGCTTGCGCGGTTTCCAGGCCGACGAGGTCGGCTGCGGCGTCCAGTTGTTGCAGCTCTCTTTTCCACGCTTGCAGCAAGGCGGGCAGTTCAGTTGGTTGCCGTTTGTAACGCCTCGCCAGAGTCATCCACTGTGAAAGTCGCAAATCGAGATCTGCGAGGCGGTCGGGGTCCAGGTCGGTGTGTCGTAGATAGGCTTGCAACGAGCGAATGACGTCGTTGGTCTGCGCCAGGCTGGACGAGAGGATATCGGCCATTTCACTGAATGCGGGCTCAAGCAGTTCCTGGCTCTGCAAAAGCGAGGTCGCTCGCGCCAGACTGGACTGAGCGCCGGATGCCTCTTCCTCGAGGGTTGCAAGCGCGCCTTGGGCGACCTCCAGCAACGTTTGGGCGTGCGAAAGGCGCTTGTGCTGTGCCTCAAGGTGTGCCCATTCATCCTCTGCGGGTGCTAGCTTGCTGACTTCCGCAATTTGCCACTGAAGCCTCTCGCGCTCCTGCTGGAGTGATGACTGTGCCGCACGTGCTTCCTCCAGAATCTTCTGGTCGGCACGCCATTTAGTCCACAACGCGGCAAGTTCTTGAACCGAGATACCTGCATAGGCGTCGAGCAACCCCCGCACGGAGTCGGGGCGGGTCAGACTTTGCCAGGCATGCTGACCATGAATATCCAATAGCTGATCTCCGAGGAAACGCAGTTGTGTCGCGGTGGCAGGGGTTCCATTGATCCACCCACGGCTTTTCCCTTGGGTGTCGAGGGTTCGGCGAAGAAGCAGGGTTTCGTCGGCTTCAATTCCTGCATCGTCAAACCATGGTTGCAGTTGGCAGGGGTAGTCGAATTCTGCGCATACATCTGCGTGGGAAGCTCCTTCGCGCACGTATCCAGCATCCGCGCGGGAGCCCAGAGCCAGCTGCAGTGCATCGACCAGAATCGATTTGCCGGCTCCCGTCTCCCCTGTCAGCACGGTGAAGCCAGTTTGCAGATCGAGCGTCAGCTCTTGAACGATCACGAAGTCTCGCAGTGTGATCCGCTTGAGCGCCATGGTCAGGAGCCCCCCTCGTTCCAGCGCAGCTTTTTGCGCAGGGTGGCAAAGTAGTTCCAGCCGAGCGGGTGCAAAAACCGAACGCTATGCTCGGAGCGCTGAACGAGTATTCGATCGCCATGCAGCAGTGATGCCAGCGACTGCATATCGAAATTCGCGCTCACATCCCTGCCGCTCACGATCTCGACGGCCACCTCGGTGGCATCGGACAAAACGATCGGACGGTTTGACAGGGTATGGGGTGCAATAGGAACCAGCACCCACCCCGGGATAGAAGGATGGAGCATGGGGCCGCCGGCAGAAAGGGCGTAGGCCGTAGACCCGGTGGGTGAGGCGATGATGAGCCCGTCAGCCCTCTGGTTGGCCACGAATCGCCCCCCCACTTCCACGCGCAGCTCCACCATGCCGGATGTGGCTCCGCGATTCACCACGACATCGTTCATGGCCAGGGCCTCGAAAACCGTGGTCTGCTCACGAACCACGCGGGCTCGCATCAAGGGGCGCAAGTCCTCTTCATACTCTCCGCAAAGCATGGGAGTGAGCGCCGCCTGGTAGCTGTCGAAGGGGATGTCAGTAATGAAACCCAGGCGCCCTTGGTTGATCCCGATCAGTGGGGTGCCATAGCGCGCCAACCGACGTCCGATGCCCAGCATGGTGCCGTCTCCTCCAACTACCAAGCCCAGGTCGCAATGAGTGCCAATGGTGTCTACGTCCATTGAGGGATAGGCGGTCAGGTTGGTGTTGATTGCTGTTTCTTGTTCAAGCACCACCTGGCACCCCTGGCGGACAAGAAACTGCGCTATTTCTTCGAGGGCGCGGCGAGAACTGTCGGTCATGGCGCCTGCAGCAGTTGCCTGATACTTGCCGATAAGCGCAACATGGCGGAAATTGGACGTCATCGCGAAATTACATCACTAAAATCCCCCCATGCTCGATGACCGTGCCAAGTTGTTGCTTAAAGCGCTGGTCGAGCGCTACATCGCCGATGGGCAACCTGTGGGTTCGCGCACCCTTTCGCGTGCGTCCGGTCTGGAACTATCTCCTGCGACGATACGAAACGTCATGGCGGACCTCGAGGAGTTGGGGCTGATTGCCAGCCCACATACCTCCGCTGGAAGGATCCCCACGGCGCGTGGCTACCGCCTGTTTGTAGACACCATGCTGACGGTGCAGCGGGATCCCCTGACAACACCGCAACTGGTACCAGAGCAGCCGCAAAAAGTGATTGCCAATGCGGCACATCTTTTGTCTAACCTCTCTCAGTTTGTGGGTGTCGTGATGGCGCCGCGGCGCACCTCCGTGTTTCGCCACATCGAATTCCTTCGGCTTTCAGAGCGCCGATTCCTGGTGATCATCGTTTCGCCCGAAGGAGACGTGCAAAACCGCGTCATCTTCACTGACGTGGACTACTCCCAGTCGCAGCTGATCGAGGCCGCCAATTTTCTGAATGCCCACTATGCCGGCTTGGCCATAGAGCAGGTGCGCGAAAAGCTCAAGTCGGAGGTCGACATGCTGCGCGGGGAAGTCGCTTCACTGATGCAGGCTGCAGTCAATGTCAGCTCGGAGGCGCTTTCTGAATCCCAGGATGAGGTTGTCATTTCTGGCGAGAGAAACCTGTTGGCCGTGAGCGACTTCTCCAGCGATATGGGCAACCTTCGCAGAGCCTTTGATCTGTTTGAACAGAAGACCCAGATACTGCGTCTTCTGGACATATCCAGCCAGGCCGAGGGAGTTCGTATTTACATCGGCGGCGAAAGCCAAGTGGTGCCGTTCGAAGAACTTTCGATCGTCAGCGCACCGTACGAGGTAGATGGCCGAGTGGTTGGGACATTGGGGGTGATCGGCCCCACCCGCATGCCCTACGACAAGATGATCCAGATCGTGGACATCACCTCCAAGTTGGTGTCCAACGCGCTGAGTTACCGCAAGTAAACGCCCTACAATACTTGCGGTGCCCCGTTTGATTCATCGTAGGCGCAAGGGGCGTTAGCTCAGTTGGTTAGAGCAGAGGACTCATAATCCTTTGGTCGTTGGTTCAAGTCCAACACGCCCTACCAGTGATCGTTGGCACGATCATCATTTGCTTTGAATTTTCTTTCGTTAGAAATTGATGAATTTGGATCAGGGGCCGTTACGGGTGCATTACAATTGCACCCGTGATTTGAATGGATGGGTGCTAACGCAGACGATGCAAGCATCAATCAAAAAATAGTGAGAATTTTGGATCGCTCTGATTTTCGTGCTATAATTCAAAGCTTAGCGGCTGTAGCTCAGCTGGATAGAGTACTTGGCTACGAACCAAGGGGTCGTGGGTTCGATTCCTGCCAGCCGCACCAATGTTTAAAGCCTGCAACTGAAAAGTTGCAGGCTTTTTCATTTGTGGATTGCTTTTCGTTTTGCGGGTAACACTTCGCCATGAACAAAGCTTTTACCAAGGAAACCGACGCCGATACCGACGACGATCTTGTGTCGCAGCCGCTCCCAGTTGGTGGGAAGAACTACATCACCCCCCAAGGTTATGCTCGGTTGCGCTCGGAGCTGTTGGAGTTGATTGACACGGAGCGTCCGAAGATCGTGGAGATCGTCCATTGGGCGGCCAGCAATGGGGATCGCTCCGAGAATGGGGACTACCTCTACGGCAAAAAAAGGTTGCGCGAAATTGACCGGCGCATCAGATTTCTGACCAAGCGACTAGAGATTGCAGAGATCGTCGAGCCAGCCATCCACCATGGAAGCGATCAGGTATTTTTTGGTGCAACCGTTACTTACCTGGAAGACGACAGCGTGGAGCGGACAATCACCATACTGGGGATAGATGAGGCTGAAAGCGGCCACGGCCAAGTGAGCTGGATGTCACCGGTTGCGCGTGCACTCCTGAAATCCAGGGTGGGTGACGAAATTTCACTGGCTGCCCCTGGAGGTATACATCGGCTGGAGGTGATGGATGTTCAGTATCCTGATAAGCCTTGGCAAAGCGGGGTCTGAACCGGTCACCTTCACCTTGCCGGGCCCACAGTTCAGGCTTGGGGAATGATTCGAGACGCTCTGATCACAGCCTGTGTGCGTCGCAATCCGCGCAATGCTGATTCGAGATGGGCCTGATCCCGCACTGCCACCACGAAGCGCAGGTCCGTGGTGTCAAGTGCTACCTCGTCGTCCATGTCCACATGGGTTATATCGGCTTCCGAGTTGGCCAGTTCTGACGCCACGCGTGCCAGTACCCCTTTGCCGTTGGTCACGGTAACAACCACCCCGGTCTCGAACATGCGAGAGGGTTCATCCGACCAGTCCACCGCGATGAAGCGCTCGCTGTCCTTGTGTTGCAGCCGCTTGGCGACGCTGCAATGCGCATTGTGGACCACCAAACCTTCTCCACGGCCCAGGTAACCCACGATGCTGTCGCCGGGGACGGGGCGGCAGCAGTGTGCGTACTGGACCGAAGCGTTTTCGCTTCCATCCAGAGTCACAGCGCCTTGGGACAGTTTTTCGTGGGATGTGTAGCGCTCTCGGGTCATCAGCAGCGCATCGGGCCGGTGGCCGTGCTCGGACATCAGAACCATGAGTCGCTTAGCGACTATGCTAGCTATGCGCTTGCCCAGCCCCAGATCTGTCATCAATTCGCTGCGCGTACGGTTCCCCGTGAAGCGAAGCAGTTTGTCCCACATGGGCTGGGTTTCCGTATCCATGGGCGGGAGGCTGACCAGCCCTTCTGCACGCAGGGCTTGCGTCAGCAACTTTTCGCCCAGACCTTCCGATTCGGTTTGTGCCAGAGTCTTGAGGTAGTGCCGAATCTTGGACCGTGCACGGCCCGTGCGCACAAACCCCAGCCATGCCGGATTGGGCGTGGAGATAGGGGCGGTGATGATCTCCACCACGTCGCCATTTTTCAGTTCGGTGCGCAGTGGTACCAGTTCATTGTTGATCTTGCCTGCCGTGGTGCGGTCACCCACATTGCTATGGATGGCATAAGCAAAATCCACCACGGTGGCGCCGCGCGGCAAGGCCATGATCTGGCTCTTGGGCGTGAAGACATACACCGCATCAGGGAACAGGTCGACCTTGACGTGGTCCCAGAATTCAGCGGCATCACGGGTTTCGTTCTGGATGTCCAGCAGCGACTGCAGCCATTTGGTCCCCAGCCTCTCGGCCGCGTTGCCTTCGCTGTCCTGAGCCTTGTAGAGCCAGTGGGCCGCAACGCCTGCCTCGGCGATAACGTGCATTTCATCGGTGCGCATCTGGAACTCGATGTTCACGCCCGAGGGACCTACCAGCGTGGTGTGCAGCGACTGATACCCATTGAGCTTAGGAATGGCAATGTGGTCTTTGAACTTTCCGGGCACTGGCTTGAACATCTGGTGCAGGATGCCCAAAGCGGTGTAGCAGTCGGTGATGCTGGGAACAATCACCCGAAAGCCATACATATCAGTGACCTGGGCAAAGCTCAGGTGCTTGAGGTCCATCTTCTGGTAGATGGCGTATAGGGTCTTTTCACGTCCGGCAAGACGAACCGGCATGCCAATGCGGGAGAACGCAGCATCCACTTCCGCTTGCACCTTTTGCACCAGATCCCGCCGCCGGTTGCGCGACTTGTTGATGGCCTTCGACAGGGTTTGATAACGCCACGGATGCAAATACCGGAACGAAAGATCCTGCAATTCGCGATACGTCTGATTCAAGCCCAGCCGGTGGGCAATCGGTGCATAAATCTCCAGCGTCTCAGAAGAAATTCGACCCCATTTGCTGCGCGGCATGTCTGCCAGCGTGCGCATATTGTGTGTGCGATCTGCCAGCTTGATCAAAATCACGCGAACATCGCGCGCCATCGCCAGCAGCATCTTGCGGAAGGACTCGGCCTGGTTTTCCTCGCGTGTATTGAACTGAAGCTTGTCGAGCTTGGTGAGTCCATCCACGAGTTCGGCGACCGGGGCACCGAAACGATCGATCAGGTCGGCCTTGGTTACGCCGCAATCTTCCATGGCATCGTGCAGCAGCGCCGCCATCAATGCCTGGGCGTCGAGCTTCCAGGTGGCGCAAAGTGCCGCCACCGCAATGGGGTGGGTGATATAGGGCTCACCGCTGTTGCGCAGCTGACCCAGGTGCGCCTCGTCGGCAAAGCGATAGGCTTGCCGCACCAGCTCGATGCTGGCTGGGTCGAGGTAGTCAAGATTGTCTGTCAGTGAGGCAAAGCTGGCCGCCGCTGCATTGGCAGCGGCCGCTGACGCACTGACCGTGCCCGAAGCGGGGGCTTCGCCGGGCCGAATCTGCGTTGCAGAATATGAATTGAGCACCGCGTTCATCCCTTAAATGTAGCGCGGTGGCGCATGAGATACCCGAGGCGCAAAAAAAAGCACCGCTGTGCGGTGCCTTTTGTTCAAGTTGCCAGTCGAAAAGATCAACCGGGAACCTTCTTCAGCATTTCCAGGCCAACTTTGCCTTCGGCGATTTCGCGCAGCGCCGTTACGGCGGGCTTGTTGCGGCTTTCGATGCGCGGGGCGTGACCCTGGCTCAGCATGCGGGCGCGGTATGTGGCGGCCAGCACGAGCTGGAAACGATTAGGAATCTTTTCCAGACAGTCTTCTACGGTGATGCGTGCCATCGGTATTCTCCGGGAATCAGGTGATATTGAGCGACTGGAAGGTGTCAGCACGGGCGCGGCGCTGGGCGGCGTACTTGAGTCGCTGGGCGTGAACTACGGCTTTCAGGTCGAAAAGCGCGCGCTCAAACAACTCATTGATTATAACGAAGTCGAATTTGCTCACTTGGGCCATCTCAATGGCTGCGTTCTTGAGGCGCACTTCGATGACATCTGCCGAGTCTTCGCCCCGGCGCTCCAGGCGTGAGCGCAGCTCTTCCCAGCTGGGCGGCAGGATGAACACGAGGATGGCGTTGGCAAAGGCCTTCTTGATCTGGAGTGCGCCCTGGAAGTCGATTTCCAGGATCACGTCCGAACCCTGTGCGATGCGCTCTTCGATGGCTTTTTTGGAGGTACCGTAGCGGTTGCCATGCACCATGGCCCATTCCACGAAAGCGTTGCCTTGCACCATGGCGTCGAACTCAGGCTCGGATGCGAAAAAATACTCGCGGCCATGTTTTTCCTGCCCGCGGGGAGGGCGTGTGGTGTGCGAGATGGACGGGTGAACGTGGGAGTCGAGTTCGAGAAGGGCCTTGACCAGACTGGATTTGCCGGCGCCGCTGGGGGCTGCCACTACAAAGAGATTTCCTGGGTAATCCATGGGTGATATCCGCTGGGTGCTATCAAAAAAAGAGCGTTATTCGATATTTTGCACTTGCTCGCGCATCTGCTCGATCAACACTTTCATGTCGACGCTGATGCGCGTGAGGTCCAGGGCCGCCGATTTGGAGCCCAGGGTGTTGGCCTCGCGGTGCAACTCCTGGATGAGGAAATCCAGGCGTTTGCCCACTTCGCCACCTTTTTGGAGCAAGCGCTCGATCTCGTCCAGATGCGAGTTCAGGCGGGTGATTTCTTCGGCCACGTCGATGCGGATGGCAAAGGCTGTTGCCTCGGTGAGTGCGCGGTCGCGTGCGGCTTCTGGAAGGGTGGAGCCGTCGGTCAGGGCCATGGCCTCTTTCCAGCGCTCCATGAAGCGCTGGCGTTGCTGTTCGACCAGCAGGGGCACCATGGGGCCAGCCTGTTGCGCCAGGGTGCGCAACTGACCGAGCCGGTCGTGCAGCATGGCCGCCAGGCGCTCGCCTTCTCGGGCGCGTGCCGCCAGCAATTGTGCGAGTGCCTGCTCCGCCAGGGGCGGCACGGCTTCGCTCCAGTCCTCGGGGCCGCTGCTGGCGTTGGCGCACAGGCGCAGCGCGTCCGCAACGGTGAGGGGGGCGGCTTGGGGGAGCCAGGCCTTCACGGCGTCCTGCAATGAGTTGATGCGTTGCAGCAGGCGGGGTGCCGGGTCCTGGAGGCTGTTGCCATCGTCGTTTTCGAGCGCGGCACGCACTTCCACCTTGCCGCGCTTGAGCTGCGCGGTCAGCATGCCGCGCAACACGGGTTCCAGGGCGCGCAGTTCGTCGGGAAGACGGAACGACAGGTCCAGAAAACGGCTGTTCACCGAGCGGATTTCGAGCCCCAGCCGGCGGGCCTGGGGGGCGCGGGCGTCGGTTTCAGCGCCAGTGGCAGAGGCGCCATGCTGTGCGCTGGCGTATCCGGTCATGCTGTAAACTGGCATTGGACTTTTTTGATGGTTGCTTGCGATCCGGTGATTATCCGGGTTCCGCTCTATACCCGGGTCATCTTCGCAAAATATGTCAAAAATCAAGCCGGCGCCATTGCCGCCCGATACCGTCATTGGAGGCTACCGTGTGGTACGCCGATTGTCTTCCGGCGGCTTTGGTGTGGTCTATCTGGCGCTCGACGCCGAAGGCCAGCAGATCGCTATCAAGGAATACCTGCCTTCTTCCCTGGCCACGCGGGCGCCTGGGGAGCTGCTGCCCAAGGTGCCCCCCGAAAAGCTCTCGCTGTACCGCCTGGGCCTTAAAAGCTTTTTTGAAGAAGGCCGTTCGCTGGCGCAGATCTCGCACGCCTCGGTGGTGAGCGTGCTCAATTTCTTCCGCGAGAACGAAACCGTCTACATGGTGATGAACTACCTGGAGGGCGCCACCCTGCAGGATTTCATCATTACCGCGCGCGATCTGAAGACGCAAAAGGTGTTTCGCGAATCCACCATCCGTTCACTGTTTGACGAGGTGTTGCGCGGCCTGCGTATCGTGCACCAGCACAAGATGCTGCACCTTGATATCAAGCCTGCCAACATTTTCATCACCGACGACAACAAGGCCGTGATGATCGACTTTGGCGCGGCGCGCGAAGTGCTGTCCAAAGAGGGCAACTTCATTCGTCCCATGTACACCCCCGGCTTTGCTGCACCCGAGATGTACCGGCGCGACTCGTCCATGGGCCCGTGGACCGATATTTATGCCGTTGGCGCCTGCATTTACGCCTGCATGCAGGGCTTTCCGCCCAACGAGGCGCCCCAGCGCATCGAGAAAGATCGCCTGTCGCTGGCGCTGACCAAGTTGCGCGGCGTGTATTCGGACAACCTCATCGAGGTGGTGGAGTGGTGCATGGCGCTCGATCCGCTCTCGCGACCGCAGTCTGTTTTTGCGCTGCAAAAAGAGCTCAGCCGCGAGGGCGAGCGCCGCTACACCAAGCTTTCGGTGGCCGAAAAGATGCGGCTGCAGCTCGACACCCTGGTGTCCGACACCAAGAAGAATGTGCAAAAGGTGGGTGATGCCACCGGCATCGGAGCCAAGCCCAAATGAGCACGACCCACGCAAAGCGGGTTCGGGCAAGCTGCATGGTCATTTACGATGCCTTTGCGCATCCTTGTTTGCGCGAGTCACTATGAAGTTTTCGATATTCCAGATCAGCCGCCGCGGCGGGCGCGAGAAGAACGAAGACCGCATGGGCTACTGCTACACGCGCGAATCGGGCCTGTTTGTGCTGGCGGACGGCATGGGCGGGCACCCTGAGGGCGAAGTGGCCGCGCAGATTGCGCTGCAAACCATCTCGGCGCTGTTCCAGCGCCAGGCCAAGCCGCAGCTGGAGAACGTGCAGGAGTTCCTGTCGTCCGCCCTGCTGGCGGCGCACCACCAGATCCTGCGCTATGCCACCGAAAAAGGCATGCTCGACACACCGCGCACCACGCTGGTGGCAGCCGTGGTGCAAGCGGGCGCGGCTTCGTGGATTCACTGCGGTGACTCGCGCCTGTACATGGTGCGCGGTGGCGAGCTGCTGACCCGCACGCGCGACCATTCCTATCTGGAGCTGCGCAATGCGCCGCCGCCGGGCCTGGACCGCATCAACCGCAATGTGCTGTTCACCTGCCTGGGTTCGCCCACCAAGCCCATTTACGATAGTACCGGGCCCGTGCACCTGGAGCAGGGCGACCGCATTTTGCTGTGCTCGGACGGCCTGTGGGGCACGCTCAGTGACGAAGACATTGCCACCCAGCTGAGCCAGCAGACCGTGTCGAACGCGGTGCCCGACTTGGTCGAGGCCGCCCTGCGCAAGGCAGGCGAGAGCAGCGACAACGTGACCGTGGTGGCGCTCGAGTGGGAAACCCCCGATACCTTCGATTCCACGCAAGGTGTTTCGACCGACAGCATCAGTGACGATGTCTTCGCCTCGACCATTCAGGCCGGGCCCCTGGATGGACTGGTCGATGACCTGGATGACGCCGCCATCGAGCGCTCGATTGCCGAGATCAACGAAGCCATCCGGCGTTCGGCTGCACGCAAGGCTTGAGAGGCTGACCGCATGGCATTGCGCGGCGTTACCGCCCCTGGCCTTGCTTGCGGCTGCCGAGTTGGGCGGCGCGATGAAAATTGCAGCCGCGATTACTCAGCGAGATCGCTGTGCCGCCCCCTTCCAGGCTTTTGGAACCAGCCGCAGCCCCCAGGGTCCACTGCCTTCTAACTTCTGATTTACATGACCACCTTTACTCGCACCGGCGGCCGCGCCGCTGACCAACTGCGCCCCGTGCGCATCACCCGCCACTACACCATGCATGCCGAGGGCTCGGTGCTGATCGAGTTTGGCAACACCAAGGTGCTGTGTACGGCTTCAGTGGAAGAAAAAGTGCCGCCGCACCAGCGCGGCACCGGCGAAGGCTGGGTCACGGCCGAATACGGCATGCTGCCCCGCGCTACGCACAAGCGCAGCGACCGCGAGGCGGCCAAGGGCAAGCAAAGCGGCCGCACGCAGGAGATCCAGCGCCTGATCGGCCGCTCGCTGCGGGCGGTGTTTGATCTGAAGCTGCTGGGTGAGCGCACCATCCAGCTCGACTGCGATGTGATCCAGGCCGATGGGGGCACGCGCACTGCTGCCATCACCGGCGCGTGGGTGGCGGCGCAGGACGCGGTCAACCAGCTGCTGGCCGACGGCAAAATCACGGCGACACCCATCCTGGGGCCCGTGGCCGCCATTTCGGTGGGCATCGTGCAGGGCACGCCGCTGCTGGATCTGGAATATGTGGAAGACGTGGGCTGCGACACCGACATGAATGTGGTGATGACGGGCGCTGGCCATTTTGTGGAAGTGCAGGGCACGGCCGAGGGCGTGGCCTTCACCCGCGCCGAGATGGACCAGCTGCTGGCGCTGGCCGACAAGGGCATCGCCGAGCTGGTGGGTCTGCAACAACAATCGCTCTTAAAATAATAGCTGCTTGCGCTTTATCCATAAGCGCTACAAGCCATTTTGACTATGAAACTGGTTCTCGCATCCAACAACCGCGGCAAACTTGCCGAGCTGCAGGCCATGCTGGTGCCCCTGGGCATCGAGCTGGTGCGCCAGGCCGACCTGGGCGTGGGCGAGGCCGAAGAGCCGCACCGTACCTTTGTTGAAAACGCCCTGGCCAAGGCGCGCTTTGCCAGCGCGCACACCGGCCTGCCTGCGCTGGCCGACGACGCAGGCCTGTGCGTGGATGCCTTTGGTGGTCTGCCCGGGGTGGACACCGCCTACTACGCCACGCAGTTTGGCTACGAAAAAGGCGACGACACCAACGTGCGTGCCCTGCTGGAGCAGATGCAGGGCCAGGACAACCGCCGTGCCGCCATGGTCAGCACCCTGGTCGCCGTGCGCAGCCCGCAAGACCCCGAGCCCCTGATCGCCGTGGGCCGCGTGGTGGGCGAGATCACGCGTGCGCCGCGCGGCAGCAACGGCTTCGGGTTCGACCCCGTGATGTACATCCCCGAATTCGGCCAGACCTTTGCCGAGCTGCCCACCGAGGTCAAAAATGCCCACAGCCACCGGGGCCGTGCGGCGCAGCAGATGCTGGCGCTGATGCGCGAGCGCTGGTTCTGAATTCACCATGGCAGTTTCCATCCCCATCGTTCCCGCTGCTGAGGCCGCGCCCGCGCAGGTGCGCGACATCCAGCACTACATGCGCCCGGGGTTGCTGCAGCTCACCAGCCTGCCGCCGCTGGCCCTGTATGTGCACCTGCCCTGGTGCCTGAAGAAATGCCCGTATTGCGATTTCAACTCGCACGAGTGGCGCGAAGTGGACGGGGCGGGCAATGCGGGTACTGCGTTGCCCGAGGCCCGCTACCTTGATGCCCTGATGGCTGATCTGGAGGCGGCGCTGCCCCTGGTGTGGGGCCGCAGCGTGCACAGCATCTTCATCGGCGGCGGCACGCCCAGCCTGTTTTCGCCGCAGTCCATCGACCGCTTGATCGGCAACATCCGCGCGCGCCTGCCGCTGGCGGCCGATTGCGAAATCACCCTTGAGGCCAACCCCGGCACCTTTGAAAAAGACCGGTTTCACGCCTTTCGCGCGGCCGGCGTCACGCGCCTGTCGGTGGGCGTGCAAAGTTTTAACGACCGGCACCTGAAGGCCCTGGGCCGAGTGCACGACCGCGCGCAGGCGCTGGCCGCCGTTCAGGAGGCGGCCAGTGCCTTCGACACCTTCAACCTGGACATCATGTATGCGCTGCCTGGCCAGACGCTGCCAGAGCTGGAGCAGGACATGGCCACCGCGCTGGCGCTGGCGCCGCCGCACATCTCGATCTACCACCTGACCATCGAGCCCAACACCTATTTCGCCAAGTTTCCGCCCGCCATTCCGCCGGACGATGATGCCTACGCCATGCTCGACCGCATCACCGAGATGACGGGCCAGGCGGGGCTGGCGCGCTATGAGATATCGGCCTACGCCCGGCCAGGCCATGCGTGTTTTCACAACACCAACTACTGGCAATTTGGCGACTACCTGGGGCTGGGCGCGGGCGCGCACAGCAAGCTCAGCTTTGCCCACCGCGTGGTGCGCCAGACGCGTTTTCGCGATCCGCGCCTGTACATGGACAACGCGCTGGCAGGCCGTGCCCTGGCGCAGGACGAGGACGTGCGCCGGGCCGACTTGCCGTTTGAGTACATGCTCAATGCGCTGCGCCTGCGCGAGGGTTTTGCCTTGCAGGATTTTGTAGAGCGCACCGGGCTGCCCGTCACCGCCATTGCCAAGGCGCTGGACGAGGCCGAGCGCAAGGGCCTGATCACCCGCGACATGGCCCGTGTGCGCCCCACCGAGCGCGGGTTTGATTTCTTGAACGATCTGCAGGCGCTCTTTTTGGCCGACTGACCGGCGCAAGACCAGGGTGCAATGCCGTCACTGCTGGTCAAAGAATATGCGTCAAATATGGCTCTAGCGCTTATTGGTAAAGCGCAAACAGCTATTAAAATATGAGCAAAAAGGTGAAGACAGCCGCCATCGTGCAGGTGGCCGCGGCGCCTGTTCAGCCGCAGCGCACCGCCGTAATCCGCCCTTTGCCGTCCACCACCAGGTTCAGGCGCTCGGCGTTGAACTCCAGCGTCACCACCTGGCGGGGATGCAGTAGGCGGGCCATGGCCGCACCCGAGGCCACCCGGGCCTTTTCAATCACCGACGGGGTGCCCTGCTTGCCAATCACCCCCTGCGCGGGCGCCGCATTGCACACGCCGCCGCGCGGCCCGGGGCCCACCGATGCAGGCGCCGCGCCCGTGGCTCCCGCAGTCCCGCCCATCCCACCTGCTCCCGCTGTACCCGCGCCACTTTGCATGCCCGCGCAGCCCGCCAGCAAAGCGGCGCACAGGCCAGCGGTCAGGCTGGTGGACAGGGTGAGGGCTCGGGGCATCTGCATTGTTGTCTCCTGGAGAAATCGGTGGCGTGGCACGCCGTTGGAGGGGCTACCTTAGCGTGCGCAGGGTGCCGTGGCTGTCACCACAGGTAACGGGTGCTGGCTGGATTGTCCGTTCCACTGGTGGAACACAGCGGGAGCGGAGGTGCCGCAAAGCGGCTTTGCAACAGGGGCGGGTTCCTTCGCTTGCGTCCTACAGACCCGTCGGCGGATTCAGTGAAACTGTGGCCATGACACCGGCACTCCGATCCACCATCACGCGGGCTTTGACGGCGGGGACCGTGGCGAGCCTTTTTTCGGCCGCTGCACTCATGGTGTGCGGCCGGCGGGAAACCGGAAGCTCGGCGGCGCCCATCAATGCCGTGAGCCACTGGTATTGGCGCGAAGAAGCCCTGTATTTCCGGCAGACCGATATCAAACACACGGTGCTGGGCTACCTCACCCACCATGGGGCGTCCGTATTTTGGGGGGCGCTGTTTGCCGGGGCGCTGCATGGGCGACCGGCAGCCCGCAACCCGGGCGCCGTGCTGGCTGGCAGCATGGCCACCAGTGCGGCAGCCTGTTTCGTAGATTTTCAACTAACCCCGGAGCGGCTCACGCCCGGCTTCGAACACCGTCTGTCGCATCGGTCTCTTGCGGCGGTCTATGGGTCGTTTGCCGCGGGGCTTGCGGTGGGTGCGCTGCTGGTGGGTGGCAACGATCCGGCGAAATAAAGCGGGGTAGGCCGCGGCGCAGAACGTGGAGGATGCTCAGGGTTGGTGCCGCCGCATCAGCCCAGCAGCTTTTCGAGCGCGCTGACGCCAATGGGGGGCTCCGCCGTCCATGGCACCACCAGCACGTCGTGGCGCGTGTGCGCGGCCACCCGTTCCATCTGCTGGCGCTCGCTATGGAGGCGCGCTTGCAGCAAGGGGTCCGCCGTGCCGGTTGCCAGCAGTGATTTGTTGACGACCCAGGCATAGGGCTCAATCTGGGCCCGGCGCAAGTCGTCCTGTAGCGCAACAGCCTGCGACACCGGGGTGGCTTCCGGCAGCGTTACCAGGATGATCTTGGTGTAGTCCGCATCTTGCAGCCGCATCAGCGGCGTCACGATGCGCCCGGCGGCTTTGCCCTCGAATTCGCGCACCATCTGGCGGTGGTAGGCGCCGGTGGCATCCATCAGCAGCAAAGAGTGGCCCGTGGGCGCGGTGTCCATCACCACAAACGCGCTTCGGGCCTGCGACACCACATGCGAGAAGGCGTGGAACACCGCCACTTCTTCGGTGCAGGGCGAGCGCAGGTCTTCGATGAGCAGCGCTTTCTCGTCCTCGGTCAGGGTGGCCGAGCGGGCGGCCACAATCTTGTCCACGTATTTCTGCGTTTCGGCCTGCGGGTCGATGCGGCCTACGCTAAGCCCTGGCACCTCTCCGTTCAGTGTGACGGCCAGGTGCGCAGCAGGGTCGGTCGTCGTCAGGTGCACGGACTTTCCCTGGTGAACCAGCCCCAGTGCAATGGCGGCGGCAATGGTGGTTTTGCCCACCCCGCCTTTGCCCATGACCATGATCAGGCCGCGCTCACCCTGCGCCAGCTCGGCCACCAGCTCGGACAGCTTGTGGTGGTCCATGGCGGGCGCTGCGGGGGTGGCTGCGCCCGTTGCCGCTGTGGGTTTTGAGGCCAGCAGTCCGCGCAGTGCAGGCAAACCCACCGAGTCCACTGCCCGCAGTGGAATGTGGTCGGCCACCAGGCAGCGCAACGCAGCGGGCATCTCGTCGAGCGCTTTGCGCCCCAGTGCCTCGATGGCCGTGGCAATCGGGTCGTCTGCATGGGTGCGATGGAACACGGCATTCACCACCAGCCGCTGGTTCGTCAGGCCCAGCGCGCGCAGCTCATCCGAGGTGCGGGCCGCCTCATCCAGCGCGCCTTTATCGGGCCGGGCTACCAGCACCACGGTGGTTTGTGTGGCGTCGTTGAGTGCGGCCAGGGCTGCGTTGAAAAGCTGCTCTTGCATTTTCAGGCCCGAGTGCGGCCCCAGGCAGGATGCACCCCGGTCGTTGCCTTCCAGAAAACCGCTCCAGGCCTTGGGCAGGCTCAGCAGCCTGAGCGTGTGCCCGGTGGGGGCCGTGTCGAACACGACGTGGTCATAGGCGGCACCGCCTTGCGACAGGAGGCTGGAAAATTCGTCAAACGTGGCGATTTCGGTTGTGCACGCGCCAGACAACTGCTCGCGCACCGTGGCAATGTCCTGGTCGCTGGCCTGCGGGCCCATCTGCCACACCACGCGCGCACGGTAATCCACGGCCGCGGCATCGGGGTCGATGTTGAGCACCTGCAGGCCGGGCACGCCGGGCACCGCCACCGGCTGGTTGCTCAACTCGATGCCCAGCATTTCATCGAGGTTGGAGGCGGCATCCGTGCTGACCAACAACACCTTTTTGCCCGCGTCTGCCAGCCCGATCGACACGGCAGTGGAAACCGAGGTTTTACCCACGCCGCCCTTGCCCGTAAAGAAAAGGTACTTGGTGGGCTGGTCGAGAAGGGCGATGGGTGTGGGCATGGGATTCCTGAAAAGTGCGCGCAGGCGGTGAAGGTGCAAGGCGCCAATGGCGATACTTTACAATAATTCAACAATCATTGTATAGTTGCTGCATGACTGAAATTGACGCTGTCCGTTCGCTCGCCGCCCTGGCCCAGGAGGTGCGCCTGAGGGTGTTTCGTGCGCTGGTCGTGGCCGGTACCGAGGGGCTTACGCCCGGTGCACTGGCAGAGCTGCTGGATGTGGCACCCAACACCCTGTCGTTTCATCTCAAAGAACTCACCCATTCAAATCTGGTGAGCCAGGAGCGCCAGGGCCGCAACCTGATTTACCGTGCATCCATCACCACCATGAACGAGTTGCTGGGCTTTCTGACCGAAAACTGTTGCCAGGGCGCTGACTGCCTGGCGCCCCAGGCAACGTCGTGCGATTGCTGAATACAAGGAGACCACCATGAAGCGATTCCACGTCCACATCCATGTCGATGATCTTGCCCAGAGCATTGCGTTTTATTCGCGGCTGTTTGCCGCCGAGCCAGCACGCGTTGAAGCGGACTACGCCAAGTGGATGCTGGACGACCCGCGCGTGAACTTTGCGATCTCTACCCGGGGCGACAAGCCGGGGCTGGATCACCTGGGTTTTCAGGTGGACGACGCCGCCGAGCTGGCGCAACTGAAATCCCGCGCCGAATCGGCCGACATGGCGCTGCTGGATGAAGGTGCCACCAGCTGCTGCTATGCCCGCAGCGAAAAGCACTGGATCACCGATCCCCAAGGCATTGCCTGGGAGCATTTCCACACGCTGGGCAATATCCCGGTGTTTAACGAGGCGGGCAAAACCCCCGAAGCCGGTGCATGCTGTGCGCCCGCCGCCGCACGCGCGTCCGCGCTGGGCCGCGACAAGGCCGCAGCGGCGTGCTGCGCTCCGGGCCAGTGCTGAAGCGTCTCTGAACGAGGTTGCCGGTGGGGGATTGGCTTGCGCAGTTGCGCAGTCACTCCAACGATTTGTCATCCATCTGTCATTGAATAATGCAATATTTCAATGAATATAGAATTAATGAAAGAAAGCGTGTCATGAAAGTCGGTATCAACGGAATGGGCCGCATTGGCCGTCTGGCGCTGCGCGCGGCCATGGGCGCCGCCGAGCGCCCGCTGGACGACCCGCGCGGCGGCAACCGCCTGGAAGTGGTGCACCTGAACGAAATCAAAGGCGGCGCTGCAGCCACCGCCCACCTGCTGGCGTTTGACACGGTGCAGGGCAAGTGGCGCGAGCGAATTGGCGCCGAGGGCGACAACGCCATCACCATCGGCGCCCAGCGGCTCTCGTTCAGCGCGCACCCCACGGCGGCAGACATCCCCTGGGGCGATCTGGGCGTAGACGTGGTGCTGGAGTGCACAGGCAAATTCTTGACGCCCGAAACCATTCAGGGCCACCTGGACCGCGGCGCCAAGCGCGTCATTGTGGCCGCGCCGGTGAAGGTGGGCGACGTGCTCAACATCGTGGTCGGCGTGAACCACCAGCTTTACGATCCTGCCAAAAACCGCATCGTCACGGCGGCGTCGTGCACCACCAACTGCCTGGCACCGGTGGTGAAAGTGGTGCACGAGCAGCTGGGCATCCGTCACGGACAAATCACCACCATCCACAACCCGACCAACACCAACGTGGTGGTGGACGCGCCACACAAAGACCTGCGCCGTGCCCGCAGTGCCATGGAAAGCCTGGCACCCACGTCCACCGGCAGCGCCACCGCCATTGCGCTGATTTACCCAGAGCTCAAGGGCAAGCTCAACGGCCACGCGGTGCGCGCCCCGGTGCTCAATGCGTCACTCACCGATTGCGTGTTTGAACTGCAGCGTGAGACAACGGCCGAGGAGGTGAATGCGCTGTTCCAGCACGCTGCATCGTCTTACCTGTCGGGCATTCTGGGTTACGAAACGCTGCCCCTGGTGAGCGCCGACTACGCCCGCGATACGCGCAGCTCCATCGTCGATGCGTTGTCCACCATGGTCACCGACGGCACGCTCTTGAAGGTGTACGCCTGGTACGACAATGAAATGGGCTATGCCTGCCGCATGGTCGATCTGGCCTGCCACATGCGCGATGTGGGTGTCTGAAATGCAAAGCCACGCCACCCGCAACTACGCCATCGTCACTGCAGCCTATTGGGGCTTCACCCTCACCGATGGCGCACTGCGCATGCTGGTGCTGCTGCATTTTTACCGCCTGGGGTATTCGCCGTTTGCACTGGCTTTTCTGTTTTTGCTCTATGAAGCGGCTGGCGTGCTGGCCAACCTGATTGGCGGCTGGCTGGCCACGCGCTATGGCATCACGCGCATGCTGACGGTGGGGCTGGTGACGCAAATCATCGGTTTTAGCTTGCTGGCGCAACTCAACCCCGAGTGGTCGGTAGCCATGTCGGTGGCCTGGGTGGTGCTGGCGCAGGGCATTTGCGGCGTAGCCAAAGATTTGACCAAAACCGCCAGCAAATCGGCCATCAAGGTCACCTCGGCGCAGGCCCAAGAGCAGGGTGCTGGCCAGCTGTTCAAGTGGGTCGCCTGGTTTACGGGCAGCAAGAACGCCATGAAGGGCGTGGGTTTCTTTCTGGGCGGTTTGTTGCTGGAGGCACTGGGCTTTCAGCAGGCACTGTGGGCCATGGCCGCGCTGCTGGCGATGGTGCTGGTGGGCGTGATCACATCACTGCCCCGGATGATGGGCAAGAGCAAGGCCTCCAAATCGGCCAAGGAGCTGTTCGCCAAAAACGCCGGCATCAATGCGCTGGCCGCCGCCCGCGTGGTGCTGTTTGGTGCGCGCGATGTGTGGTTTGTGGTGGGTGTGCCGGTGTTTCTGTATTCGCAGGGCTGGACGTTCACCATGGTGGGCGGCTTTCTGGCAGCCTGGACCATTGGCTATGGTCTGGTGCAGGCCATGGCGCCGCAACTGGTCAAACGCAGCCAGGACGGCCTGAGCACCGAAGTGCCCGCCGCACGGCTGTGGTCGGCTATTTTGGCGGTGGTTCCTGTGGCCATTGCCTTAGCGGTGGCCATGCAGGCGCCCTATCTGGAGTGGGTGGTAGTGGGCGGCCTGGGTGTGTTTGGCTTTGCATTCGCCGTCAACTCGTCGGTTCACTCGTACCTCATCCTGGCCTACGCGGGCTCTGAAAAGGCCGCCGAGGACGTGGGCTTTTACTACGCTGCCAACGCCCTCGGGCGTTTCATGGGCACGCTGATGTCTGGCCTGCTGTACCAGTGGGGCGGGCTTCTTTACGCCCTCATCGGGTCTGCCGTGATGCTGGCCATTTGCTGGCTGGTCACGCTGGCTTTGCCGGTGACCACCGCGCATAAAACACCGGCTACGGCTTGAAAGCTGCCCACCTCATTCCCTCTACCCCTCCACTGTTGCTGCTGAAAGTGGCTATTCACATGTCAAACCGCGTCTACAACGTACTCTTCATCTGCACGCATAACTCCGCGCGCAGCATCCTCGCCGAGGCCATCCTGAACCAGAAGGGTGAGGGGAAATTCCGTGCATTCAGCGCTGGCAGCCACCCGGCTGGCCAGGTCAACCCGCATGCGCTGGATCTATTGCAAAGAAACCGGTTTTCGACGGAGGGCTTGCGCAGCAAAAACTGGGACGAGTTTGCGGCCCCCAATGCGCCGGTCATGGATTACGTGCTGACGGTTTGCGACAAGGCCGCCGGTGAGGTGTGCCCCATCTGGCCAGGCCAGCCGATGTCGGCGCACTGGGGCGTCGAAGACCCGGCGGCGGTGCAAGGCGATGAAGACGCAGTGAACAAAGCGTTCAAAGACGCGTTTATCCTCATGAGTCGCCGCATCTCGCTCTTCCTGAGCCTGCCCATCGACAAGCTCGACAAACTGTCGCTGCAAAAAGAGCTTGTCCACATTGGACAAACCACAGACTGAGACATCCACATTTTGACGGGCCTGGACTTTCAACGGTCCAGGCCTTTTCCTTTGAAAGAGGTAGTCCACCATGGGACTGTTTGAACGGTATTTGACGATCTGGGTTGCGCTGGGCATTGCTGCAGGCGTGGGACTGGGGCTGGTTCTTCCAGGATTCTTCCAGGCCGTCGCAGGCCTGGAGATCGCGCAGGTCAACCTGGTGGTTGCAGTGTTCATCTGGGTGATGATTTATCCGATGATGATCCAGATCGACTGGGCCGCCATCAAGGACGTGGGCAAGAAGCCGCAAGGGCTGCTGCTGACCCTGGCGGTCAATTGGCTCATCAAGCCGTTCACCATGGCCGCGTTGGGTGTCTTGTTCTTTCAATACCTTTTCGCGCCCTGGGTAGACCCTCAATCGGCCAGTGAATACATCGCCGGAATGATTTTGCTGGGCGTCGCGCCTTGCACCGCCATGGTGTTTGTGTGGAGCCAGCTCGTCAAAGGCGACGCGAACTACACGCTGGTGCAGGTCTCGGTGAACGATCTGGTGATGGTGGTGGCCTTCGCTCCCATTGCCGCATTTTTGCTCGGCGTGACCAACGTCACCGTGCCCTGGGAGACCCTGGTTCTGTCCACCGTGTTGTATGTGGTGCTGCCCCTGGCGGCTGGAATGGCCACGCGCCATTTGCTGGCCAGGCAGTCACCTTTGGCGGTGGGCGCGTTGGTGGCGCGGCTCAAGCCCTGGTCCATCGTGGGCCTCATTGCAACGGTGGTGCTGTTGTTCGGTTTTCAGGCGGGCACCATTGTCGAGAAACCGGCTGTGATCGGCCTGATTGCCATCCCGCTGGTTTTACAAACCTACGGCATTTTCTTCATCGCCTGGTGGGGCGCAAAGCTGCTCAAGCTGCCCCACGATGTGGCTGGCCCTGCCTGCCTTATCGGCACATCCAACTTCTTTGAACTGGCAGTGGCCGTAGCCATTTCGCTCTTTGGTCTCAACTCTGGCGCCGCCCTCGCCACGGTGGTCGGTGTACTGGTCGAGGTACCTGTGATGCTGTCACTGGTGGCGATCGTCAATGCCTGGCGGCCGAGTGGTCACTCCTCTCGCGCATGAACACATGGCGGATGGCTTCATGGCGGCTCATCGCTCCGAAAACATCTCCCGGATCACCTGGTAGTCTGCGTTGGTAACCGGTATGAATCGTTCGGCGCCTCTGGCCCGCAGCATGGCGCGCAAAGGTTCGGTGTTGAAAAAGACGCGGTGAATCTTCTCCACCACGGTTTTGCAAAGACGATTGCGCAAGACGAAAGGGTCTGGCGGCAGTGGCTCTGATTGCCAGAGCACGGCCAGATCGTCGGGGCCAACGCGCCCGGCCGTCAGGGCCTCGTCGTAGCGTGTTCTGGAGACAAACCCCGCAGCCACCATGCCCTTGCGGACCGCTTCAATGGATCGGTCATGTGATCCAGCAAATGTGATGCGACCAAAGTAGCTCCCGATACTCTGGCCCATCTGCTGTTGGATGAAACGTCTTGGAACCAGATTGCCAGAGGTGCTGGCAGGGTCTGTCAGGCTGAGCGATTTGTTGCGCAGGTCGCTGACTCCAGCCAACCCCCGGCCAGACCGCACAATCAGGATGGACCGGTAAGTTCCGAGCACGTTGGCACCGGTTGGTCCCGTGCTGGACAGTGCAGCAAACGGGCTCACAGAGGCCTTGCGATCCAGCAGCATTGCGTAGGACGCCGGGCCCAGCTCGGCAAGATCGATACTGTCGTTCAGCAACCCCTCGATGACTGCGCCGTAGGAGGGCGCTGTTGTGATGTCTACGCGACGCTGCAGTGCTTTTTCCAGCTCGACCTGCAGTGGCCTGAATTCTTGCTGCTGCTTTTGTGCATTGGTTTTGGGTATCAAGGCAAAGCGCAGAACGCGCGGATCATCACAAGCGGCATCTGACGCAGCCACGAGTGAGGGCACAAGAAGCCCAACCAAACACACCATGGCAATGAGCAATGCATTCATGTCGGAATAATGGTGGTTTGGAGCAGAAGTTTCTCGGCCTCGGCGCTGGGCACCGGCCTGCTCAGGAAGTAGCCCTGCACCTCGTCGCATCCCGCCATCTTGAGCTGCACCAATTGATCCATCAATTCGACGCCTTCAGCGACAACCCGCATCTGCAATCCGTGCGCGAGCGTAATGATCGATGTGACGATCACGCCCACGTCTGTGTTGCTGCGAATGCCGTCAATGAACGACCGATCAATCTTGATGGTGCTGATGGGCAGGTCCCGTATCTGGCTCAGGCTCGAAAACCCGCTGCCAAAGTCATCCAGACCGATCCGGATGCCCAGTTGCCGAAGATCCTCCAGAACCTTGACAGCCTGGTTTATTGGTTCCACCAGGCAGCTTTCGGTAATCTCTATCTCCAGATCGCAGGGGCTCAAGCCATGGTCCTGCAGCAACTGCGTAATCTTTGCCGCCAGGCTGCCGTCACGCAATTGCATGGGTGAAACGTTGAACGCTAATGGCACCAGCGGTATGCCTTGGGCTTTCCACCGGGCTTGCTGAGCACAGCATGCCTGCATGACCCAGTCTCCCAGCTGAACGATCAGACCGGATTTTTCAGCCATTGCGATGAAGTCGTTGGGATACACCAGCCCATGTTCGGGATGCTGCCATCGCACCAGCGCTTCCATGCCTGAGATTTGATAATTCACCAAATCCACCTTGGGCTGGAAGTGGAGCACCAGTTCGTTGTTTTCAATGGCTTTGGGGAGTTGACGCTCTAGCTGCAGAACCCGGTCATGTGAAGGATTGAGGCTGGCGTCGTAATAGGTAAATCGCCCGCGCCCCATGCGTTTGGACTCGTACATTGCGGCATCCGCATGCCGGCACAGCGTCGTAACGTCGTGGCCATCCCGCGGAAAGCATGCTATGCCGACACTGGGGCTGACCTGAATCTCGTGGCCATCGATATCCGGATAGGGGAGGCTGAGCTGCGCCACCAGTTTTGACGCAAGGACGTCCATGTCTTGCGCGTGCTTAACGCCTGTGACTAGCACCGCAAACTCATCTCCACCCATGCGACCCACAACATCGGCACTGCGCACGCTGGACCGGAGGCGCTCACTGACGGCATGCAGCAGTTTGTCGCCGACATGGTGCCCCAGCGAGTCATTGATGAGCTTGAATCGGTCGAGATCCAGGTACATCAGCATGTAGTGCTTGCGGCTGCGCTGCGCCCCTTCCAGATGGCTTGCGGCGAGCTCATTGAACATCCGGCGGTTGTGCAAGCCCGTCAAATGGTCGAGTGACGCCAGCGTCATCGCCCGAGCCTTTTCGCTCTCCAGGCGCAGGATCAGTCCATGCTTTTCTTCATCGGATGTGCGCAACGCTTCCAGGAGCGTCTGCTGGTGGCGGGTGCTGCGCACCAACCCCCACATGGCGCCCATCAGGATGATGCTGAGCGAGCCAAGGGTTCCCCAGGTGCGCAGGCTGTTGCCGCCATGGCTTGCACGAATTTCCTGCATGCCGCGACTGACCACCACGATGAATGGTGCCTTCTGCACGCGCTGAAAACTGGCCAATTGCCTCCCCTCTGAACCGGGGATGGTGCCCTGCCACAGGCCTTTTGGGGATTGGAGCGGGGCAAACTGAGGCAGGTGGCGGGGCTCCTGGCTCAGGGACAGCCCTTCGGGGCGCGCCTCCGCGATTTCAGTGCCATCCAGCCCCAGGATATAGATGGATCCCGTGGCCCCAATGTCGATATTGCGATAAAGCTGCAGAAAATAACCAAGATCCAGCATGGCAAGCAGGTAGCCCGAACGAGGGGTATAGCCATGGTGCGAGGAAATCAACAATGGGACTTGCCATGCATTTTCTTTGAGCAGTGGACCTACCTGGACATCGGAGTCTGTCGCAAGAAGGGCGTCTGTAGGGCTATCGGCCAACTGAAGAAATGCCTTGATTTCAGGGCTGTCCACAAACGGGGACGACGAACTCAATCGACTCAGCGCGCTGTCATATAAAGCAAGCCTGAGAAAAGTTCGATCTGACGCCAGCATCGACGTCAATCGAGCGGATGCGCGTGAGTTATCGCCGTCTGCGCCATAGTTTGCGGTAACCGCCATCAATCGACCGCGATCCACCACCTGGGCCAGATTTTCAGCAATGATGGCCGCCAGACTACGCTGCTGAAGCTCGGCGTTTTTCTCCAGCAAGGCCTCTTCAGCTTGCAAACGCTGCCAAGTCAATAGCCAGATCAAGGCCAGCACGATCACCAAGGCCGCAATGCTGATCCACTGCAGTCGCCGAAAATTACCACTGGGTCTGGCTGGCAGTATTGCCGTGATTGATCGTGGGTTGTAGGTGATCAAAGGATGGGAGATCTGAGAAGAGAGCTACCGATCGTGCGACAAATCTGTGACGTAAGCGTGTCAATGTTGTAGCTTGTCATTCATCGTTTTGCGCACATGCGTTCGATGGCCGCAAAGTGGGCTGGTCTGGCATCCGGATGCCATGCCCCAACCGAGAGAAACAACAAAGCCCCATCGCTGGGGCTCTGCTTTGTGACGTTGGTCTCGAACTGTGTGGGCTTTGGCGGTTTCCATGCGCAGGCTGGCGGAGGGCCATGAGATCGCATGAATACCCAAGATCTGGCGGAGACTGTGAGATTCGAACTCACGGACGGTTGCCCGTCGGCAGTTTTCAAGACTGCTGGTTTAAACCACTCACCCAAGTCTCCGGGTTGGAAGCCGCATATTCTAGCCGCCCGCCAGCGCCGCCGCGTGCTGCACGCGGTTGGCTTTCAACATGGCCGCTATGCGCGTGCCAAAGCTACGCGGCTTCACATGCCCAGTGACCTGAGCAGTTCGTCGGTGTCGCTGGCGGGCACGGGGGGCAGGGGCACTTCGGCGTCTGCGTCGGCGCGGGTTTGCGCCATCAGCGCGTCGGGATCGGGGGTTTCCTGCGGCTCGAAGTCATACAGCTTGATGAATTCGGTGCGGTCGATGGCCAGCTCCAGATAGAAGATGTTGTTGTTGCCGGTGTAGAAGGTGACGCGGCGGGCCTCAGGCTTGTCCAGGTTGGCGTCCACGCTCAGCATCACCTGCTTGTTCAGCACCAGCATCTTGGGCTGGTTTTGCGTGATGTGGGTCTGCAGCTCGCGCCGCACCTTGCCGGTGAAGTCGCCCACGACCTGGTTCATGAGTTCGCCCATCACGTTGCTCACTTCGTCCGAGGTGTACGACGTGACCAGGTCGTCTTTCGACATGCCCATGTTCAGCAGGTAGCTCTGGTAAAGCTCCATGGCGGCAGGGGCCGAAAAGTTGATGATTACCAGCCCCGAGAAGCCGCCATCAAACAGCACAAAGCAGCCAATGTCGGGTTTGAGGCAGGTTTTGCTGATGCGCTGCACCATGCCTGAATAGTGAATATGGCCGTGTGTGGCCACGTTCAGAACGCGGGTGACTGAATTGCACAGGCTGATCAGCAGGTCTTCGGTCCCGTAGACGACGGATTTTTCTGGGGTGCTCATGGTGCGAAATGGATGGGGCTGAGGAAGGTGGCTTGTGTGCACAGCATAGGCGACGAATGGGTTGGGGCGCCAGAGATTTGCCGGGTTGCATGCGCAGTATCACCCGGGGCCGGGTGGGCGGGTGCCTTGGCGGGTGGTGGCGGCCCGCACCGGGCGGGCTGGTGGGCGTCACATGCCTGTCAAACGCCCTCCACACACTCAGCCCCTTCTTCAACCTTTGGGCCTGTTCATGCTGGAACCCTCTTTTTGCCAACTGACCCGTATTTCACGCAGCGTGGCCCGCTTTGGCGTGCTGGCCCTGGCGGTCAGCCTTGCAGCCTGTGGCGGCAGTGACGACGATGGCTCCGCCAATGCGGGCGCCACAGCCACGCTGGCCGTGCTGGAGACGACCGACCTGCATTTCAACGTGCGCAGCTACGATTACTTCAAGCTCGCCGAAGACAAATCCTACGGTTTCGAGCGCACCGCCACGCTGGTGCGCGCCGCGCGCAAAGAATTCGCCAACACGTTGCTGGTGGACAACGGTGACACCATCCAGGGCACCGCGCTGGCCGACTACGAGGCCACCATCAGTCCCATCCCCTGCACGCAGCAGCTGTCGATGTACAAGGCCATGGGCGCGCTGGGCTTTGACGCCGGCACGCTGGGCAACCACGAGTTCAACTACGGCCTGCCCTTTTTGAACCAGGTACTGGGCGGCGGGCTGGATGTGGAAGGGGTTGATGCCACCAAGAAATGCGCGGGCGCTGGCTATCCCATGGCGCTGGCCAACGTGTACAGCAGCAAGACCAAAAAGCCGCTGGTGCAGCCCTACACCATTCTGGAGCGCACCTTGACCGCCAAGGGCGCCGACGGCAAGGAAGTGAAGCTGCCCATCAAGGTGGGCGTGATCGGTTTCACCACCCCCGGCATCATGAACTGGGACAAGCGCTACCTCGAAGGCAAGGTTTACACCGAAGGCGCCGTAGAGGCCGCCACCAAATATGTGCCCGAGCTGCGCGCCAAGGGCGCCGACGTCGTGGTGGCACTGCTGCACGGCGGGCTCGACAGTGCCGCCTACTCGCCCACCATGGAGAACCCGGGCCTGCACCTGTCCAAAGTGGCGGGCATTGACGCCATGGTGATGGGGCACCAGCACAGCGTGTTCCCCGACACGGCGGCCACGCCCTCATACCGGCAGGCCGGCGTGGACAACAAGGCTGGCACCATCAATGGCGTTCCCGCCGTCATGGCCAGTTCGTGGGGCAAGTCGCTGGGCGTGATCCAGCTCGCCTTGCAATGGGATGGCAGCAAATGGGTGGTCAACAAAACCGCCAGCAAGAGCGAGCTGCGCAACACCCAAAGCAAAAACGCTGCCGGCGCCACCGTTTACGTGGAGCCCGATGCCGCCGTGGCGCAGCTGATCGAAACGCAGCACCAGGCCGCTATCCAATATGTGAAGACACCCATTGGCAGCACCGACTTCCGCATGAGCACGCTGTTTGCTGACGTGGGCGACCCCGGCGCCATCCAGATCGTCAACCAGGCGCAGCAGGCCTATGTGGCCGCCTACATCAAGGCCAGCCTGCCGCAATATGCGGCGCTGCCGGTGCTGTCGGTCAGTGCGCCGTTCAAGAGCGGTTTTCAGGGCGGGGCTGACTACACCGACGTGGCCGTGGGCCCGCTGGCCATCAACAACGCGGCGGATCTGTACCTGTACCCCAACACGGTGTATGCGGTGAAGGTGAACGGCGCAGACATCAAGAACTGGCTAGAAGCCGCTGCCAAGCGCTTCAACCAGATCGACCCGGCCAAGACCACCGAGCAG
The DNA here is from genome assembly GCF_002281195.1 of Acidovorax sp. 35-64-16. Classification (NCBI taxonomy): domain Bacteria; kingdom Pseudomonadati; phylum Pseudomonadota; class Betaproteobacteria; order Burkholderiales; family Comamonadaceae; genus Acidovorax; species Acidovorax sp. 35-64-16. Next base: position 149,849 of record NZ_NCFM01000005.1, read on the forward strand.
TCGCTCATCAGCACCTTCCCGGGCTACAACTTCGACATGTTCACCACGCCCGACCTGCAGTACGAGATTGACGTGACCCAGCCGGTGGGCAGCCGCATCAAGAACCTGACCTACCTGGGCAAGCCCATCGACGTGGCGCAGGAGTTCGTGATCGCCACCAACAACTACCGCGCCACCAGCGGCAAAAGCTTCATCGACAAGCTCGACGGCTCGGGCACCATCTGGGCCTCGCCCGATGCCAACCGCGACGTGGTGATCGACTACATCCGCAAGAACCCCACCGTGACCCGCGCCAACAACGGCGCGGCCAAGAGCTGGCGCTTTGCCAAGGCGACAACGGCCGGCCCGGTGGTGTTCAGCTCGGGTGCCAATGCGCTCAGCGTGGCGCAGGCGGCAGGCCTGACCAACGTATCGCTGCTGGCGGCCGATGATGGCTTGGGCAAGGGCACCTCCAAGTACGGCATTGACCTGTCCAAATAGCCCAGCGCCAAGCTTGAAAGCGGGAGGATGTGGCGAAAGGGACATCCTCCCATGGGTAGTTATCAATTGCTATAATTATAATAGCTGCCAGCGCTTATTCAGAAAGTGCTGGCAGCTGTTTTTTATTGCAATCCAGATGCCCGCCGATAATGGCAGCCTTACCCTGATCGCCACCCATCCCGCCATGCCCGAAATCGTCTTCAAAGGCAAAGAGTACGTCTACAACCACCACCTCACCGTGCCCTACCGGCCGTTGGTGGTGGACACTGCCAAAGGCATCGGCCCGGGTGACCTGAACAGCAACCTGGTCATCCACGGCGACAACCTGCACGCCTTGAAGGCCCTGTTGCCGCGCTACGCGGGCCGCGTGGATTTGGTGTTCATCGACCCGCCCTACAACACCGGCAACGAGGGCTGGTGCTACAGCGACGGCGTGAACTCGCCCATCATGAAGGAGTGGCTCAGCACCAACCCCGTGGACGGTGACGACATGCTGCGCCACGACAAATGGCTGTGCATGATGTGGCCGCGCCTGGTGCTGCTGCGCGAGCTGATGAGCGAGACGGGCAGCATCTGGATCACGCTGGACGACAACGAGGTGCACCGGGCGCGGATGGTGCTGGATGAGATTTTTGGGGCGGATAACTTTGTGGCGACCTGTATTTGGCAGAAGAACTTCTCACCCAAGAACACGGCGCAGTTTTTCAGCGAAGACCACGACTATGTGCTGGTGTACGCCAAGGACAAGCGCGTGTGGCGGCCGAACTTGCTAGAGCGCACGGCGGAGATGGATGCCCGCTATAGCAATCCGGACAACCACCCGCGTGGCCCATGGACTTCTGGCGACTTATCTGCACGCAACTACTACAGCGAAGGAACGTATCCCGTGACAGCGCCGTCGGGTCGCGTGTTCGACGGGCCGCCACCTGGGCGGTATTGGGGCATCTCAAAAGAAAAGTTCTTGCAACTCGACGTAGACAACTGCATTTGGTGGGGTGAAGACGGTAACAACATGCCACGCCTCAAGCGGTTTCAACAGGATGTCAAACAGGGCCGCACCCCCCAAACCCTCTGGTTCTACGACGAAGTCGGCCACACGCAGGACGCCAAGAAAACGCTGATTGAAATGGGCCTGCTCAAAGACCAGGAAAGCACCATCACGCCCAAGCCCGTGGCCTTGATTGAACGCATTCTGGAGCTGTCCAGCACGCCAGATTCCATCGTCCTGGACAGCTTTGCCGGCAGCGGCACCACGGCCCATGCCGTGCTCAAGGCCAATGCGCGTGACAACGGCAACCGCCGCTTCATCCTGATTGAAGGTGAAGACTACGCCGACCGCCTGACCGCCGAGCGGGTGCGCCGTGCCATTCGCGGCTACGCCTGGCAGGGCACGCAGCACGAGACCTTGCTGGAAGAAAAAATCAACTTCACCCAGTTCAAGAAGGCCGATCAGTGGCTGGCCAAGGTCGAGGCCATCAAGGCCGCCGAAGGTTTTGGCGCGGACGATGCCGCCCAAATGGTGTTGGGCGAGGCCGCCGCGCCGCCCCCCGCCAGCGCACCCGCGCGCAAAAAGCGCTTTGACAAGATCAACGTCGAGCTGAAAGACGGCGTGCTGCGCGTGGAGGGCGAAAAGCGCATCTCGCAAATGGCCGACGGCCTGGGCGGCGAGTTCACCTACTGCACGCTGGGCGAGCCGCTGAGCATTGAGAAGCTGCTCTCGGGGCAAGACCTGCCCAGCTTCGAGGCGCTGGGCGCGTGGCTTCTGCACACGGCCACGGGCGGCACGCTGCAGGCGCCACCGCCCGATGCGCCCGCGTTTTACCTGAGCGAGGCGCAGGACGCGCATGTGTGGCTGGTGTACCGGCCCGACCTGGCGTTTTTGAAGTCGGCCGACGCGGCGCTGACCCTGCCGCGCGCGCAGGCTATGGCCGAGTGGGGACATGCGCGGCAGGAGGGGCAGGAGGGGCAGGGCGCGCCCAAGCGCCACCTGGTGTTTGCGCCTGCCAAGTATTTGAGCAATGCGCAATTGCGCGCGCAGGGCATCGAGTTTGCGGCGCTGCCGTTTGCATTGTTCCGTCAGGGGTGAGGCCATGGCACAACAAGAGCGTTTTTTGCTGGCGCTGCAGCATTTCGACAAGGCGCTGGCGCGGCTGCACGAGGTGCTGGCCGAGCCGGCCGAGACCGCCATCGTGCGCGATGCGCTGATCCAGCGGTTCGAATTCACCTTCGAGGCAGCCTGGAAGGCGGCCTACCGCTGGCTGCGCGCACGCGGCAACGACGTGGACGAAGAGGCCGCTGCCGTGATTCCTGAAGCCTTTGCGCGCCGCCTGATTGCGGATGAAAAGGGCTGGGGGGACATGCGCCGCTTTCGCAACAAGACATCGCACACCTACGACGAGGCATTGGCCATGCAGGTGGCTGCGTTTGTGCGCCAGGATGCAGTGCGCCTGTTCGAGGCGCTGCTGGCCACGCTGCGGGAGCGCTCGGCATGAGCAGCGCGGTCACGTCGGCCCCTGCGCCCGGCGAGGGCGCCTTTGGCTTGGAGCCCGCTGCGCTGCAAGCCCTGCGGGGTTTTTTTGATGCCACCGAGGGCTTGCAGCGGGTGTGGGTATTTGGCTCGCGCGCGCGCGACGACTGGCGTGCCCGCTCCGACCTCGACCTGGCTCTGGATGCGCCTGGCTGGAGTGCCAAGGACTTCTTGCGCATAAAGGAGCGCATGAAAGACTTGCCCATCGTGTACCCGCTGGACGTGGTGCACTGGCAGGGTGTGAGCACGCCAGAGTTTGTGGCGCAGATCGAGCGCGACCGCAAGCTGCTCTGGGAGCCCCGGCGCGGCGCGGTGTCGCTGCCGCGCACGCTGGGCGCCACCGACCTGAAGAAGTTTCAGGACGAGTCGCTGCAAAAGCTCGATGCCTTTGTCTCCGAGTTGCGCGCGCGCAAACAGGAGTCCGATGACCTCGTGGCCGCTACGACGCAGTTCAAGGCCATGGAGAGCATGCAGGATTCGCTGCGCGCTGCGGCCGACTACCCGCGCCACGCCTGGGATGCGCTGCACAAGGCGGGCGCGCTGCCGCCTGCCTTTGCTGCCTTGCCGCATTCGAGCCGCTGGGACGGCGCGGGCCGCGCCATCCCCAACATTTGCCTGAAGGTGCCCACGGGCGGTGGCAAGACGCTGCTGGCCGCCGCCAGCGTGGGCAAGGTGTTCAACGGCTTTTTGCAGCGCGACAAAGGGCTGGTGCTGTGGGTGGTTCCCAACGAGGCCATATACCGCCAGACGCTCAAAACGCTGAAAAACCGCGACCATCCCTACCATCAGATGCTCAGCGTGGCGGGCGCGGGCAAGGTCAAGATTCTGGAAAAAGACGACCCGCTCACGCGCCTGGACGTGGAAAGCCATTTGTGCGTGATGCTGCTCATGTTGGCCTCGGCATCTCGGCAGAGCAAGGAAACGCTGCGTTTCTTTCGCGACCGGGGCAACGTGCTGGGCTTTGTGCCGCGCGAGGACGATATCGAGGCGCACTGGCAACTGCTGCAGGCGGTGCCCAACCTCGATGCCTACGGCAGCCCCTGGGACAGCGCGCAAGAGGTGCGCGCGCAAAAGGGCAGCATCGTCAAAAGCTCGCTGGGCAATGTGATGCGCCTGGTGCGGCCCATGGTGATCATCGACGAGGGCCACCACGGCTACACCGAAACGGCGCTTCAGACCATCGACGGCTTCAACCCCTGCTTCATGCTGGAGCTGTCGGCCACACCGCGCGTGCCCGACCCCAAGCTGGCGGGGTCCAGTGGTTCGAATATGCTGGTGGATGTGCGCGGCACCGACCTGGACGCGGCGCAGATGATCAAGCTGCCGATTCATGTGGATGTGCGCCGCTGGGCAGACTGGCAAAGCTGCCTGGCAGAAAGCGCACGCCAGCTCGATGCGCTGGAGCGTGAAGCGCGCCTGCTGGAGGGCGAGACGGGGCGCTACATCCGGCCCATCATGCTGGTGCAGGTGGAGCGCACCGGCAAAGACCAGGTGGATGCGGGCTATATCCATGCGCAGGATGCGCGCGCGTTTCTGGCGCAACTGGGTTTTTCGGATGCCAACATCCGCGAAAAAACCAGCGAGAAAGACGAAATTGGCGACGAGGAACTGCTCTCGCCCACCAGCCAGGTGCGCGTGATCATCACCAAGCAGGCGCTGCAAGAAGGCTGGGACTGCCCCTTTGCCTACGTGCTGTGCGCCCTGGCCGCCAGCAAGGGCAAGCGCGCCATGACGCAATTGGTGGGTCGCATCCTGCGCCTGCCACAGGTGTGCAAGACGGGGCACGGGCTGCTGGACGCCTGCTATGTGTTTTGCCACAACGCAGGCACGGGCGAGGTGGTCAAGGCCATCAAGCAGTCGCTGGAGACCGAGGGCATGGGCGACCTGGCGATCAGCGTTCGCGGCGAGGGAGCCAACGACCCCGCCGCGCCTCAGCCGGTGGCGTTGCAGCGCCGCGCGGGGCTGGAGAAGCTGCGCATCTTCATTCCCACCGTGACCTGGGCCGAACCCGGCGGTGCACGCCGACCGCTGGAATACGACAGCGATGTGCTGGCCCTGTTGCCCTGGGAGCGGGTCAACGTGCAGGCGCTGGCGCGCGACTGGAAACCCGGCGCCACGCCCGAGGGGGCGGGTGGCGGCCGGGTGGTGGTGGATTTGCGGGTGCTGGACGATGGTTTTGCTCCCGCTCGCCAGGCGCTGGAAGAGGGCGCGGCGCCGCTGGACCCTGCAGGCATGGTGCGTGCGCTGCTGGACATTGCCCCCAACCCGTGGCTGGTATGGGGCTGGGTGGATGCGGTGCTCTCGCGCCTGCAGATGCAGTGGCACGCGCGTGCGGTGGGGGCCAGCAGTGCATCGCTGGTGGAGCAACTGCGCAAGGACCTGGAGCGCGAGCGCGACCGCCTGGCGCAGGAGGTTTTTGACCATCTGGTGCAGCAGGGGCGCATCGAGTTTTGCCTGCGTGCGGATCGGCAGGACTACGAACTACCCCACGAGATGGTGCTGGATGTGGTGGGTAAGCCCAAAAAGCTGCGCCGCGCCAGCGACGACGCCGACATGGAGAAAAGCCTGCTGGCACCCGCGCTGCACACGCCCGATATCAATGAATTTGAAGCGCTGTTTGCCGGTTACCTCGACGAGCAGCCTGCGCTGCGCTGGTGGCACCGCAACGTGGCGCGCACGCAGTACGGCCTGCAGGGCTGGCGGCGGCACAAGGTGTATCCCGACTTTGTGTTTGGCTACCACCCGCAGGGCAACCAGGCGCGTGTGGTGCTGCTGGAAACCAAAGGCATGCATCTCGAAGGCAATGCCGACACGCTCTACAAGCAGGCGCTGCTGGAGCGTTTGACACAGGCCTTTAGCGACGAGCGTTTTCAGAGTGTGGGGGAGCTGGCGCTGGAAGAGGGCGGCCAGTGCGCGGTGCAGTGCGATCTGGTCTTTGACCAGGCTTGGCGTGCCACCATGGATAGCCATTATTTTGCGAAATAAATTCGAAAATAATAGCTGCTTGCGCTTATCGCATAAGGGCTAGCGGCTATTTTGCTATGTATTTCTTTGATTCACGGGCTTGAGCAGCACCACCAGTGCCCCCGCGCCGCCATCCATGGGCCGTGCCTGCACAAAGGCCAGCACCTCGTTTTTTTGTACCAGCCAGCGCTGCACCCGGCTTTTGAGCACGGGGCTTTTGCCCGGTGATCCCAGACCCTTGCCGTGCACCACGCGCACGCAGCGCAGCCCCGTCTTGTGCGCGTGGCGGATGAATTGGCCCAGGGCCTCGCGCGCCTCGTCCACGCGCAGGCCGTGCAGGTCGAGCTGGCGCTGGATGCTCCAGTGGCCAGAGCGCAGGCGGCGCGTCACTTCCACGCCAATGCCGGGGCGGCGAAAGCTGAGCTGGTCGTCGGTGTCGAGCAGGGTGCTCACATCGAAATCGTCGCTGATGGATTCGAGCAGCACGCGCTCTTCGTCCAGCCAGTGTTGCACGGGCAGCGGTGGGGGCAGGCGATGCCGCAGGCGCGCCAGGTTGGGATTGCGCAGCGAGGTCACCGGCCCCACGCTGCGGCTGAACAGATGGCGCTCGGCCTCCAGCCGGGCAGCGGCCTCGCGGTGGGCCTTGGCCTGTGCTTCGGCGCGTTCGTGCTCCTCGCGCAAGAGGCGGGCCACGCTGGCCAGGTCATGCAGGTCGTGAATGCGCAGGCTGGCGCGGCGCGGCGCCGGGGCAGTGCGGCGGGTTTTGGCTGGCGCGTTGTGCGGGGGGGCGTCGGCAGCGGGCGCCGGGGTGGATGGGCGGGCCTTTTGGGCCATTTGTCTGGCGGCCTGGCGTGCCGCTGCGGCAGCAGCGGTGGCACGGCGCACGGCCCTAGCCGCAGGTGTGGCGCCCGCTTCGCCCGAGCGGGGCGCGGTTGCTGTTGGCTGCGCGGGGGCAGGTTCAGCCACCAATGGGGCTGCGGGAACGGAGGGCTTTGCCTTTGCCGCAGCGCGTGCCAGCGCCATGGCCAGCGCGCCCGGGCTGTCTGGCGGCGCGGGGCCGGTGACCACAGACCGGGTTGGCATCACACCAGCCCTTTCTCGGCCATCGACAGGGCTTGGCCCGGCGCGACGATGAAATGGTCGAGCACGCGCACGTCCACCAGCGCCAGGGTGGTTTTCAGGGTTTGTGTCAGGGCCTCATCGGCCCGGCTGGGCTGCACGCTGCCGCTGGGGTGGTTGTGCGCCAGCACCACGGCCGCGGCCTGGTGGTGCAGGGCGCGCAGCACCACCTCGCGCGGGTACACGCTGGTCTGCGTGAGGGTGCCCCGAAAGAGTTCTTCCATGGCCAGCAGGCGGTTCTGGCTGTCGAGAAACAGCACGGCAAAAACCTCGTGCCCCTTGGCAGCCAGGTGCAACTGCAGGTAGTGCCTGACGGCTTCGGGCGAGTCGAACACCTCGCGCTCGCGCAGTTGCTGGGCCAGGGCGCGGCGGGCGAGTTCGAGCACAGCCACCAGCTCGGCACGCTTGGCCGGACCCAGGCCCTTGATGCGTTCGAGGTCGGCAGCGCTGGTGTGCAGCAGACCGGCTATGCCGCCAAAGCCACCACCGAGCTGACCTGTGGCGTCCACCGCGGGCGGGTCGAGCAGCTCTTGCGCCATCTGCAGCACGCCCTTGCCCACGATGCCGGTGCGCAGCAGGATGGCCAGCAGCTCGGCATCGGCCAGTGCCGCAGGGCCGCGTGCCAGCAGTTTTTCGCGGGGCTGGGCATCGGTGGGCAGGTCTTTGAGGGGCATGGCGCTGGTTGTTTGACGCCAGTCAGGGGCCGACGGGCGTAGGGCTTTGCCCGGTTGTCTACAATATGACCCAGTTTATCGGGACTTTCATGACCTCTACCGCTGCTTCCCTTCCCTCCGTCCAGTCGGGTTCTTTCCTCACGCTGCACTACCGCCTGGCCGGTCCGGCGGGGGATGTGATCAACACTTTTGAGGACAAACCGGCCACCTTGTCGCTGGGCACGGGCGAGCTTTCGCCTGCCATGGAGCAGCACCTGCTGGGCCTGCCCGAGGGCACGCACGCCACGTTCGAGCTGGCCGCCGGCGAAGCCTTTGGCGAGCGCAATGCCGACATGCAGCAGTGGGTGGCGCGCAAGCTGCTCAACGAGCTGGGCGATCCGGACGAAAAATACAACGTGGGCGACGTGGTGCAGTTCCCCACGCCCGACGGGCAGGGCAGCTACGCGGGCGCCGTGATGCAGGTGCGCGACGATGGCGCCGTGCTGTTTGACTTCAGCCATCCGCTGGCGGGCCAGCCGGTGACGTTTGAAGTGCAGATCATCGGCGTGCTCTGAGCCATGCAAAAACCCCAGGAAATCCTGCTGGCCGAGCCGCGCGGTTTTTGCGCAGGTGTGGACCGCGCCATCGAGATCGTCGAGCGCGCGCTGCAAAAGTTTGGCCGCCCGATCTACGTGCGCCATGAAATCGTGCACAACACCTATGTGGTCAACGACCTCAAGGCCAAGGGCGCAATCTTCATTGAAGAGCTTTCGGATGTGCCGCCCGGCGCCACGCTGGTGTTCAGTGCCCACGGTGTCAGCCGCGCCGTGCAGCAAGAGGCGCAGGCGCGTGGGTTCAACATCTTCGACGCCACCTGCCCGCTGGTGACCAAGGTGCATGTCGAAGTGGCCAAGCTTGCCAAAGAGGGCTACGAATTCATCATGATCGGCCACAAGGGCCACCCCGAGGTGGAAGGCACCATGGGCCAGCTCGACCACGGCATCCACCTCGTGGAAGACGTGGCCGACGTGGCCCGCGTGCAGCCCGCGCAGACCGAAAAGCTGGCGGTGGTGACGCAGACCACCCTGAGCGTGGACGACGCCGCCCAGATCTCTGCCGCCGTGCGGGCGCGCTTCCCTTTGGTGCGCGAGCCCAAGCAGCAGGACATTTGCTACGCCACGCAAAACCGGCAGGACGCCGTCAAACTGCTCAGCCCGCAAGTGGACCTGGTCATTGTGGTGGGCAGCCCCACCAGCTCCAACAGCAACCGCCTGCGCGAGCTGGCGGCCCGCCTGGGCACCACCGCCTACATGGTGGACAGCGTGGACGAGCTGCGCCACGAATGGTTTGACGGCATCTCCCGCGTGGGCCTCACGGCGGGTGCATCGGCGCCCGAAATTCTGGTGCAGCAGGTGATCGACCGCATCAAGGCGCTGGGCGCGGTGTCGGTACGCAAGATGCAGGGCATCGAGGAAACCATCAAGTTCCCCCTGCCCAAAGGGCTCAAGATCGACCCCAGCACGGGTCTTGAAATCACCGAGCGACTGCCCGAGACGGGGCCAGCGGGGCATTGAGCGGCAGGTTGTGAATGCTATTGAAATAATAGCTATCAGCGCTTGATGGGCGTGCGCTAGAGGCTTATTTCACTTAAATTTTTGCGCGGCACACACTACAGTGACACCGCGGGGCCGCTCCACAAATCCAGCGGCGGATCGGCCGCCACGGCCCGCAAAATGTCGGTGCGCGCGATGAAGCCAGCCAGCACGCCGGCTTCGTCGGTCACCGGCAGGCCTGGCAGCCCCGTGTCGAGCAGCACGGCGGCCACGCGGCGCAGTTCGGTATCCGCGGCCACGGTGGGCACGGGGCTCACCATCACTTCGGACACCGGGCGGCGCGCCAGCTCAATGGCCTTTTTCACGGCGCCGGGCTCGGGCAGCAGGTCCAGCGGTGCCATGTCGGCCCGCAGCAGCAATCCGATCACGCGGCCCAGCGCATCGACCACCGGAGCCTGCCCCACCTGGCGCTCGGCAAGGATCTGCCACGCATCGTTTACGCGCATATCGGGGGCCACGCTGAGGGCGGTTGTGGTCATCACATCGCGCACCTCGGTCAAGGGCTGGCGTGCCAGCTGGGGGCCTTGCTCGGCCTGCGAATAGGCGCTGACCGCGTCCTGCATGCGCAGGTTGACAGGGGCGGCTGCTGGCTCTGGCGTGGGTGCGGGGCCGGGGGCGAGTGTGCCGTCCACATCCGGGCCACGCGTGCGCAGCGCCTGCGGGCGCGCCACACGCCGCACTGCTGCGATGTGCGCCAGGTTTTCGGGCCCGCCCCGGTACATCTGGCCCGACGGGCCGAACACAAAGAACATGGTTGCCTCCTGCGGGCAGCATGCCGCCCGTATGACCCATGTTATCGGCACGGCCAGCCAGAAAGTACAGCGCCACCTGTATCCGGGTGTGGGCTTGCACTGCACGGCGCTACCCAACGCTAGCCAATGCAAGCCAATGCAAGCCAACGCTACCCAGGGCCACCCGGCACGGCCCTCTAAACTGTTTCGCTTTACTCGCCCGGAGCCCTTGCATGATCAACCGCGCCGCCATCGCCGCCGCCCGCCGCCAGCTGGCCACCCAGCCCGATTTTTTGCGCACCACGCCGCTGATGCGGGTGTCTGGCCGATCCCTGGGTGTGGACTGCGGCGAAGTCTGGCTCAAGCTGGAGCACCTGCAGGTGGCCGGCAGCTTCAAGGCGCGCGGCATGCTCTATCGCCTGCTGGCCAACCCGGTGCCCGAGAGCGGCGTGATCATCGCCTCGGGGGGCAACGCTGGTATTGCGGTGGCAGCTGCAGCCCGGGCGCTGGGCGTGCGCTGCGAGGTGTTTGTGCCCGAAGTCTCGCCCGAAGCCAAACGCGCCCGCCTGCGGGCCCTGGGCGCCGAGGTGGTGGTGACCGGTGCAGCCTATTCCGAAGCGTTTGAAGCCTGCGTGGCCCGCCAGCAGGCCACCGGCGCCCTGCAGGCCCACGCCTATGACCAGCCCGAGGTGGTGGCCGGTGCGGGCACCCTGGCGCTGGAGCTGGAAGAACAGGGAGGTCGCCTGCCCGACACGTTGCTGGTCAGCGTGGGCGGCGGGGGCCTTATCGGCGGTGTGGCCGCCTGGGTGGAGAGCCGCGCCCATGTGGTCGCGCTGGAGCCCGAACGCGCGCCCACCCTGCACGCGGCGCGCGCCGCAGGCCAGCCGGTGGACGTGGAGGTGGGCGGCCTGGCCGCCGATTCGCTGGGCGCCCGCCGCATTGGCGCCATTGGCTGGGAGGTGAGCCAGCGCCATGTGCACGATGCGCTGCTGCTGTCCGACGACGCCATCCGCGCCGCCCAGTTGTGGCTATGGCAAGAGCTGAAACTGGCCGTGGAACCCGCCGCCGCCCTGGGCCTGGCGGCGCTGCAAACCGGCGCCTACAAGCCCCAGCCGCAGGAAACGGTGGCCCTCATCCTCTGTGGCGCCAATTTTGATCCAGCCAGCCTCACCTGAGCCAGAAAGCAGCTCATGCAACGGGCGCGGTCCATGCCAGTGCACCCGTGGAACCGGCTTTGCCGGGCCACCGGGTGCGTCCCCCTCGGGGGAAGGCGCGAAGCGACTCAGGGGGGAACTAAAATCCAGCAATGCTTGACATTCTTCTTCTCCGCAAAGACCTCGACACCGCCATCGCGCGCCTGGAAACCCGCAAAAAACCCCAGGCCTTCCTGAACGTGGAAGCGTTTCAGGGGCTGGAATCCGAGCGCAAGACGCTGCAGACCCGCACCGAAGAGCTGCAAGCCCAGCGCAACCAGCTGTCCAAGCAGATCGGCATGCTCATGGGCAAGGGTGACAAAGACGGCGCCGAAGCCGCCAAGGCCCAGGTGGCAGCGTCCAAGGTCGAGCTGGAACAATCCGCCGCGCGGCTGGAGCAGATCCAGGCTGAGTTGCAGGCCATGCTGGCTGCCGTGCCCAACCTGCCGCACGAATCCGTACCCGTGGGCAGTGACGAGGCGGGCAACGTGGAAGTCCGCCGCTGGGGCGCCCCCGCCACCTTTGCGTTCGAGGTGAAAGACCATGTGGACGTGGGCACGCCGCTGGGCCTGGACTTCGACATGGGCGTCAAGCTTTCGGGCTCGCGTTTTACCGTGATGAAGGGCCAGATCGCCCGCCTGCACCGTGCCCTGAGCCAGTTCATGCTGGACGTGCAGACCCAGGAGCACGGCTACACCGAGTGCTATGTACCCTACGCCGTGAATGCCGATTCGCTCAAGGGCACCGGCCAGCTGCCCAAGTTTGAAGGCGACCTGTTCGCGGCCAAGAAGGGTGGCCAGGACGGTGAGCCCGTGCCCGACAATGCCGCGCTGTATCTCATCCCCACCAGCGAAGTGCCACTGACCAACTTTGTGCGCGACGTGGTGGTGGCCGAGTCCGAGCTGCCCATCAAGCTCACGGCCCACACGCCGTGCTTTCGCTCCGAGGCGGGCAGCTATGGCCGCGACACGCGCGGCATGATCCGCCAGCACCAGTTCGACAAGGTCGAGATGGTGCAGATCGTGCACCCAGACAAGAGCTACGAAGCGCTGGAGCAAATGACCGGCCACGCCGAAGCCGTGCTCCAAAAGCTGTGCCTGCCCTACCGCGTGATGAGCCTGTGCACCGGCGACATGGGCTTTGGCGCCGCCAAGACCTATGACCTGGAAGTGTGGCTGCCCGCGCAGAACACCTACCGCGAGATCAGCTCGGTGAGCAACTGCGAGGCCTTCCAGGCCCGCCGCCTGCAGGCGCGCTTCAAGAACGCCCAGGGCAAGAACGAACTGGTGCATACCCTCAACGGCTCGGGCCTGGCCGTGGGCCGCACGCTGGTGGCCGTGCTGGAAAACTACCAGCAGGCCGATGGCAGCGTGACGATTCCGGAAGCGCTGCGGCCCTACATGGGCGGGGTTGCCGTATTGGCCCCCTGAAAAATCCTGCTAGAATCGCAGGCTTCGACACACAGGAGAGGTGGCAGAGTGGTCGAATGTACCTGACTCGAAATCAGGCGTAGTGGCAACACTACCGTGGGTTCGAATCCCACCCTCTCCGCCAGTATGCACAAGGGTTTGTTGCTATTAATTTAGCAGCAAACCTTTTTTGCTTTTGGCGTCGGTACAGGCAGGTCGCACCGCGTCCGACACTGGCGTGGTTACCATGTGAAACCGCCATGTTCGGGGCCTGGCCAGTGGACTCGCGGGCACTGAGGCTACAGTCCCAAGTTGGTACCCAAACCACTGCAAAGCATGACCACATCTGAGCTGAGTTTGTTCAAGGCTGCCTTCATGCAGTCCTGGAATGCCATCGTCATCACCGACGCCGATCGTTTGGCGGGTTACCGTGTGCAGTTCGCCAATCCAGCCTTTTGTGCGATGACAGGCTATGCGCTGGACGAGTTGCGCGGGTGCACGCTCCAGATTCTCCAAGGCCCTGACACCGACCCGGCCGTGATTGATGACCTGCGCGCCTGCCTCAAGGAGGCTCGGTACTTCGAGGGCACGACGATCAACTACCGCAAGGATGGCGCGAGCTACGTGGTGCACTGGAATATCTCCCCGGTGCGCGACGACGAAGGTGTGCTCACGCATTTTGTGTCCGTGCAGCAAGATATTTCCGATATCGTGCGCGCTGCACAAGAGAACCTGCTGCTTGCGCGTGCGCTCGACGCCACCAGCGACCCTGTGGTGCTGACCGATGCGCGTGCACGGATCACCTTCGTCAACACGGCCTTTGCGAAAGTCACTGGGTACACCGTCGATGAAGTGCGGGGGAGAACGCCGGCCATGTTTCAGTCCGGAGCGCACGATGAGGCTTTCTACCGTGCCCTGAGAGCATCCCTTGATGCCGGAAAAGACTTCCGGGCCACCTTCATCAATCGGCGGCGCGACGGCTCGCTTTACCACTCTGAGCAGAGCATTTCCCCAGTGTGCGACGACAAGGGGCGCGTAACCCACTATGTGAGCGTCAGCAAGGACATCTCCGAACGCGTGGAGAAAGAGCAGAGCCTTCTTCACGAGGCAAGTCACGACAAGCTCACCGGCCTTCACAACCGTCGCTATGGTGAGCAGACCCTTGGCAAGGCCATCCTCGCGGCACACAAGCACGGCCGGTCACTCACGCTGCTTGTCTGTGACATTGACCACTTCAAGCAGGTCAACGACCGCTTCGGCCACCTGGCGGGTGATCGCGTGCTTCGCGATGTAGCGCACATCCTGCGTTCGGCGGTTCGCAGCCGAGATTGCGTCATTCGCTGGGGTGGTGAAGAGTTTCTGGTGCTGCTCGAACATTGCGAGCAGGCGCCAGGCGTGTTGTTGGCCGAACGCATTCGGCACCGCGTTGAAGCCCATCACGACGCAGATGTTGGCAAGGTCACGCTGTCGCTGGGCCTGGCTACGCTCAAGCCCGACGAAACGATGGAGCAACTCATCGCCCGCGCCGACGAAACCCTGTACGAAGCCAAGCATGGAGGGCGCAACCGGCTTTCGATTTCGCAACCTCAAGGCGATAGCCCGGAGAGCATTTCCAGCCAGGCCGGTTAAGCGGCACACTCCCTGCAAGCTTCAAAACCACGCATCATTCTTATCCTCCCTTGTGCGAATAAAAGTTCACGCGGGAGTGGTCTGGAATTTCACTGTTCCTGCAAGGTGCGCGGCGCCGCCAAAAATCGTTCCGCAGCGGCAATGCTGTAGAAAAATGCACCGGCAATCAGCGCATTCCCAAAAGCCGCTTGTGCCATGGCAGCTTGAAGCTGGTGCGCTGGTCGGTGGGGCCCAGCATTGCGGGCACCGGGTGGACCTGCGCTGGGTCCACGTCGTCCAGAATGGCCTGCGGTCTGCCGTTCACCAGGCGCTGCGTTTCTTCCTTGCCCACTGCCGATTCCAGGGCAGGAAGGGCGTCCGAGATCTGGGGGCTTCTCTTGGCCGTGGTGTGGGCGTCGCTGGCAATCATGTGGACCATGCCGTCACTCAGAAGACGCTCACTCCAGTAGCGGGCCCGCTTGCCAAACTTGCCGACAACAGAGCCAGCCGTGAGCTGCAGCCATGCGCCCCGTTGCGCCAGGTCGATAAAGGTGGAGTAGTGGTGCTCGATCCAGACAAGCCGCTCAGGGTGGGTGATCACAGGTACAAATCCTGCAGCCATAATCTGAAAAACCGAATTCTCGAATTGCGGCGGGGCCACATGGTGCGACGGTTCCAGCAAAAAATAGCGCGAACCATTGAGTGTCGGCACCCGGCCCGACTGCAGCCCCTCCAGCAGCTCAGGCACCAAATGGGCATCGGCGCCCACCACAAGCTGCAGCGGAATTTGAAAAACATCCAGGGCTTTCTGCAACTTGTCCCGCTCTGCGTGAATGCCGGCACTGTCGTTCATGTACAGGCCCGGGTAGATGTGTGGCGTGCACGCCATTACCCTGGTGCCGTCCTCGACCGCGATGCGTGCCATTTCAAGCGCAATCTCCAGCGTTTTCGCGCCGTCGTCGATTCCGGGGAGGATGTGGGTGTGCAGGTCAATCATTCGCGGTGGCAGTGCTCAGGGGCTTCAGTTCAAAATCATCAAAATACACCTGGCCAGAGATGCCGGCCCGGGCCTCCCACGGTGCTGCGGTTTCCAGTTGCAAACGAACAACGCCGTAGCATTCTTGAGGAACTCTAAACTCAATTTCAAAATTCTGCCATTGGCGCTGTGTTTCCACCAAGTCCGGGGTCTGTGCCCAACGCTCGCCGCCGTTGCCGCAGCGCAGCGCCCAGGCCAACCCTTGCTTTGTGCGCATGCGGTCGCTCATGTATTTGCCTTTGAATCGATAGCGCTCGCCCAACAGCACCAGGGTCTGGCTCACTATGGCTTGGGGCAGGGCCGCACGCGCGGTCAGTTCTACCTCCAGCATGGATCCCGCCCGTGGCGACGCGGGCACCTGATTCACCCGCATTCCCCGCCTGGAGGCCGGCTGCTGGGGCCACTCCCAGTCAAAACCTCGCCGCAGCGAGCGTTGATCGAAACCGGGGTTGTTCAAGTCGCTGTCCACTTTTTGCCGCAATGCCACCCACAGGGTATAGGCATCCATCCAGTCGCCACTGCGCTTGAGCTTGTCCACCATGTTGAGCACCGTGCCTGTGCGCACAATGCCCAGCGCATGTCCTTCGCTCACAAACCGCTGCAGCATCGCAGGGGGGGCCTTGGGGTCTATCGAGGCCAGCATTACATCCAGCCAGCGTGAATCTGCATTCAGCTGCGCCAGCACCGCATCTTGCGTTGCCGGATCCAGCATCAGTGCCATCAGCGGTTTTCGAGCCTCTGCGTTGCCTCGCTCCACCATCTGCACCAGGGTCTGCGCCGCAACAGGCCAGTCGTTCTGCTCCAGGCTGAAGGTGGCCAAAACCGCAAGCAGACGTGGATCGTAGGGGGCCAACTTGCGGGCCTGCGTCAAAAGCGACTGTGCCCGTGCATCCTCTTGAAGCCACCAAGCATGCGTTAGCCGGGCATACGCGTGCGCATCACCCACATTGGCCTGCAACTGTCGCTGGAACACCTCGGGTGCTTCGGCTCTTTCGGAGTTGGCCGGCCAAGCCTCGCAGCCGGCTTCAAAAGGCCACTCATCAAGCCAGCAGCCGCGCTCGATCTGTTGAGGCCAGGCCTGCCAGCACACCAGGGCGGCCATGCACAGCCACAGCCCAAGCCACAGTCCAAAAGGGAGTTTGAACCGGAGGGGCAAAGTCAATCGCCTTCCTTGAAATCCAACACCGCAAGCATGGTGCCTTCCGCAGTGCCATGAAACTCCGCCACCACCCGAAAACGCAGCGTGCGGGCATCGGCTGTTTCGGGTGCCCGGGGCTGTGCCAATACCGTGCCCTGAACACTCAGCACTCCGGGCTTCGTACTTTCTATCCACTGCGACGGGCGAACCTGCAAATCAGGCCGGTCGCTGAGGGTTCTCAAGGCGGGTGCCAGCAATGAGCCCTTTACCTTCATGCTCTTGAGGTACGCATTGACGCGCCGGGCCTCTGAGGGGTTTTCGAGCTTGGACACCAATTCGGTCAGGTACATCATTGCGCCTGGCGCATCCACGTTCCATGCGGGAGGGGCGGGCTGCTGGGCCGCCGCCGGAGGTGCCGCTACCTGCGGTACAACAGCAGCCGTCGGCACAGGTGCAGCGGCGGCAATCACGCTGGTTGGCACGGGTGGTGGCACTGGTGAAACGGCAGCTGGCGCGGGCGCAGGGGCCGCAGCAGCCTTGTGGGCCGGGGCGGGTGCAGCCAATGGGGCATCCACCCGCACCGGCTGCACGACGGGTGGTGTGGTGTTTGCAACATCCAAGGGCGGCGCGCCCATGGCTTCACGCACAGACGAAACAGACTGTGCCGCGTTATGAACCCGTGTCTGGGGAATCGCAGGGCCTGAACTCGCATCGGTGTCCAGGGCGCTCTGCACTGGCGCAGGTCCCCAGGCGGCAGGCTGGGTCGGCTGGATCGGAGTGGCTATGGTCCCCAGCTTGATGGCCTCGCGCGTGACCAGCTCGGTGGACTGATGCGCGGTTGTCGCTCGTTCTGCCTGAGAGGGCGCGGGTGCTACAGAGGGGCGCCCTGCCGCCACTATCAGCATGCGGCTGTCGTTCGAATCTTGGGCTGCCCATATCAGCACGCTCACCACCAGGGCTGCCAAGCCGGCCGTCATCAAGCCCCGCTGCAGCACATTGGGGTGCTGGGCCTTGAACATCCGAAACCGCTCGGACATGCCGTGGTGGCGCTCCACTAAATGGGCCTTGGGCCGCAAGGGTGTGGACGGTGCTACTTTGGTGGCCGCCTGGCGCGCCAACTGTTCATCGTAAAGACGGCGCTGTGCGGCATCAGAAAGCACTGCGTTGGCACGGTTGACCAGGCTGGCCGCGTTGGCAGGCAAGCCCTTCACGCCCATGTCGGGGTGCGCCAGTCGAATCATGGTGCGGTAGCGTGCACGCAACTCATCCGACGGGTAAGCCTGGTGCCGCAAACCCAGTACCTGGTAGTAAGTGTTGTCCGGCGCAAAACAGGCACGCTGAATAAACAGCACCGCCGCCGCCTTCAGATCGGTGGCCCTGTCCTGCAAAGACTCGGGCAAGCGGTCTAGCGCCCATTGGGCAATCACGTCGAACTCGTCAAAAAGCGCCCGCGGCTCGCGCAGGCGCACAAGGTATTTGCCAGGCGCGCTATCAAAGTCCAGCAGTAATTTGGCCAGATGTTCCATGGTGCTGCAGTGGCTTGGCGGCGTGAAAATCAGGCCCTGCGCAGCACGGGCTCGGTTTTAGTGCCCTTGTCGCCGCCGGGCGCCTGGTCTGCACCATAGCCATAGTAATTGTCTTAGGTGTAATACGCGGTGTTTTGCGCGGTGGTCTTGGTGAGCACCACACCCCGCGGAACAATGCCCGCCATGCGCAGGCGTCTGAAGGCATCCTTGATATGGCTTTTGCGCGTCAGGCTGGCTTGCGCCACATACAGCACCGAAGGCACCTGGTTACCCAGCACCACCGCATCCGCCAGTCCTAGCACGGGCGGGCCGTCCAGAATGATGAACTGCACGCCATCGGCCTGCAGCAAGTCCATCAGCTCGCCCAACTTGGGGCCGGTAAGCAAGTCCACCGGGCTGGGCGGAATGGGCCCCGCTGTAATGACGTGCAGGTTGGGGACTTCCGTGACCTGGGGCAAAGTCCCTGCCGTGCTGTGGCCCGACAAAAAGTTCGACAGACCGTTGGTGTTGCCCAAGTCCAGGTATTTGTGGATGGTGGGGTTGCGCATGTCAGCGTCGATCAGCACCGTTTTGAGGCCCAGCTGCGCAAAATTGATGGCCAGTGCCATTGCCGTGGTGGATTTGCCCTCGTTCTTGGCCGTGCTGGTCACCACCAGGCGCCGTGGCGCCCCTTCAGAGGTGGAGAACTGCAGCGCCGTGCGCACCGAGCGGTAGGCCTCGGCAAAATGGCCGCGCGGGTCGTGCTGCGCCTGCAAGGCCATGCTCGCGGCTTGGTCGCCCTTTTGCTTGATTTTTGGAATCACACCCAGCAGCGGAACCATGAGAATCTTTTCCACCTCGTCGGCAAACTTGATCGAGTCGTCCATCGACTCCATCAAAAACACCAGCCCCAGGCCCAACACCAGCCCTGCCAGCAGGCCAATGGCCGTGTTCAGTGCAATCTTGGGCTTGTGGGGGAACAGCGGCACCTCGGCCTTGTCCACCACCTGGATATTGTTGCTTTCCACCCCGCCAGCCACGCCCACTTGCTTGACCTGCTGCAGCAGGCCGTTGTAAAGCTCGCGGTTGGTGTCCACCTCGCGCTTGAGCAGGTTGTAATCAACGCTCTGGTCTTGCCCCTGCACAATCTGGCGGCGTGTTTCATCCAGGCGCGAGCGCAGCAGGGCCTCCTGCCGTTTGGTCATCTCAAAATTGTTGCTCACCGATGCCAATATGCTGCTCACCTCGGTCTTGATCTTGCCGTCCAGATCATTGATTTGGGCGCGCAACTGCTGCATCTTGGGAAAGTCGTCTTTGTAGATCTTGGCGCTTTGCTCGTATTCGGCATCCAGCTTGCTGCGCTGAGACTTGTAGTCCTGAATCGTCTTGCTATCCAGCACCTGGCGGGCCGTGTCGGGCGTCTTGCGCATCGTCTCGTATTCCGACTCGGCCTTGAAACGCTCCTGCTCCACCTTGGCCAGCGCCGTCGAGAAATCGGTAAACGTCTGGTTCACCACGTTGGTTTTCTCATCCAGCGTCAAAATGTTGCGGTCGCGTGCAAACTGGTTGAGCTTGCGCTCAGACTCTTCGAGTCGCGCCTTGGTCAGGCCCAACTGGGTTTCCAAAAACGTTTTGGCGTAAGACGAAGACTCCAGCCGCCGCTCAAGGTTGAGCGCAATAAAGGTCTGTGTGACCGAGTTGGCAATGCGTGCCGCCAATTGTGGGTTGGCGTTTTCTGCATTCACCTTGATCATGCGCGAATTGCGCACCAATTCCATGGTTACCGTCTTGTCGAATGCGGCAATCACCTGTTCACGGTTAAGGCGCTCAGCACTGTCGGTGGCCGGCTGGCGCACCTTGTCCCAGCTTTGTTTGATTTTGCCCAGCATGTTGCCGGCCGCCGCCATCCAGCCGGTATTGGCGGGCTCCCCCTCGGTGGGGTCGGCCTCTTCTTCGGCTCCCGGTGCGGTGGTGGCGGGCAGGTCCTGCGGCAGGCCTTGGCGGTCAAGCCGCAGCTCGTCAATTACCCGCTCGGCCAATACCCGGCTTTGAAGCAGCTCTAGCTGCGTGCCCATGCCGGTGCGGTCATCCAGGTCGGCATTGGCGTCGGCTTCTTGGCCAAACTGCACCACGCGTGCGGCACGCTTGTCCACCTGCACCGTGGCCGAGGCCAGGTAAAGGGGTGTGCGAATAAAGCTCAGCAGCAGCGCCGCCAGCAAGCCCACCGTGGCCATCGACACCAGCAGCCACTTGTGCTTGACGATCAGGCGCCAAATGTCGCGCAGGTCAATGGTGTCGTCTTCGGCTTCGGGCTCGGCGCCACGGCCCTCGTTGGGCATGCCCAAGCCATAGTTGCCGCGCATGGCCAAGGCCTGCTGGGCGGGTTGGCCGTTGTGGTGTGCGGGCAAGCGCTCTGGGTTTGTAGGCTGATGGTCTTGTGACATTTAGGGGCAAAAATTTCGTATCGGGAGGCAGCAGCTCAGCAAAGGCCGGCTTTAGTTCGTAACGGCGTTGCGATAGGTGCTGGAGAAGGGGTTGAGCGTGTCCAGAATGTCGCGAAACAGCGAATCGCGCAACGTTGCGCGCGCCCCATTGCGGTTTACCACCACCACGTCGTCGCCTTGCAGCAGCGGGTCGGGCGCTTCGCCCTTGCGAATTTTCAGCACATCGTGTTTCTCAAGCAGGCTCTGGCCCTGCGGGGTGATGCGAAACAGCATCACCTGCTCCATGTCGGCCAATTGCGAGCCCCCGCCTGCCAACGCCAGCGCCCGCAGCAGCGTAATCTGACCCGTCAGCGGGTAAATGCCAGGCTTGACCAGCGCACCATCCAGCGTAATGCGCTGGGTGGTGAACTCTTTGATGAAGATAGAAATTTGCGGGTCTTGCAGATACTTGCTGCCGTATTGCACCGCAAGCAGTGCCTCGGCGTCTGCCGGGGTAAGCCCGGCCACTTGCACCATGCCAATCAACGGCAACGAAACATGCCCCGTAGAGTTAACCCGCACCGTGCGCTTGAGCTCGGTTACGCCAAAAACCTCTACCTCCAGCAGGTCGTTGGGGGTGATCTTGTAGTCTGGCGCAATCGAAGAGGGTTGTGCATCTGCCATGCCGGGGGTGGCGCCTATCGGGGCTATTTGCTCGGCCGCCAGCGGCTTGATGGGCAGGGCCTGGGCGGGTGCCATGGTGGTGGAGTTGGTGGGGGGGGTGCTGGCCTGCGCCCAAGCTGCCGCGCCACTCAGGGCTAGGCACAGCAGGGCAGCGGCCCATCGCCCAGGCTTTGAGATGGCGTGAGAAAAGTGTGTTCGCATTCAGGTTCCTGTCAACTGGGCAATTGCAGCCAAGGGCTGCTGCAAGGCTGGGCATTATCACCGATGCACCAAAAACGCCCGCCCGCGCTGAAACCTTGCACCCGCTGACTCAAACGCTGTCACCGCCCCCCTTGACTCGGGCGTACCCGTTGGCAACGGGTGGCATGGCCCTGCAACGTGCTGCCAGTATGATGCCTGCCGATTGACACCTTAAAGTTGCGATTTTTTGAATTTTGAGCGGTATTTAATGCTTTGAATGGCAAAAATCGCACGTTGATACCTGAGCATATTTACGCTCGGCACCTTACACCCCAGGGTGAACTTTCGAAAATTTGAATCTCTGAAACGCATGAACCTCAACGACAAAACCATCGCCATCATTGGCCTTGGATACGTGGGCTTGCCGCTGGCGGTCGAATTTGGCAAACAACGCCCGGTGCTGGGTTTTGACGTCAACACCGCCCGCATTGCCGAGCTGCAAACCGGCAAAGATCACACCCTCGAATGCAGCCCCCAAGAGCTGGCAACCGCCGCCCACCTGCGCTTTAGCAGCCTGGCAGACGACCTGCAGGCATGCCAGGTGTTCATCGTCACCGTGCCCACACCTGTGGACGAGGCCAACCGCCCCGATTTGACCCCGCTCATCAAAGCCAGCGAAACCGTGGGCAAGGCCCTCAAAGTCGGGGACGTGGTCATCTACGAATCCACTGTGTACCCCGGCGCCACCGAAGAAGTGTGCGTGCCCGTGCTCGAACGCTTGAGTGGCCTCAAGTTCAACCACGACTTTTTTTGCGGCTACAGCCCCGAGCGCATCAACCCCGGTGACAAACAGCACCGTCTGCCCAGCATTAAAAAAGTGACCAGCGGCAGCACCCCGCAGGCGGCCCAGGCCATTGACCAGCTCTATGCCCAAATCATCACCGCTGGCACCTACCAGGCCAGCAGCATTCGCGTGGCCGAAGCCGCCAAGGTCATTGAAAACACCCAGCGCGACGTGAACATTGCACTGATGAACGAACTGAGCCTGATCTTTCACAAGCTCGGCATCGACACCCTCGAAGTGCTGCAGGCCGCCGGCACCAAGTGGAACTTTTTGCCCTTTCGCCCCGGCCTGGTGGGCGGCCACTGTATTGGCGTGGACCCGTACTACCTCACCCACAAAGCGCAAGAAGTGGGCTACCACCCCGAGGTGATTTTGGCCGGCCGCCGCATCAACGACGGCATGGCCAGCCATGTGGCCGACCAAACCGTCAAGCTCATGCTGCGCAAGGGCTTGCCCGTTTTGGGCAGCCGCGTGCTGGTGCTGGGCCTCACCTTCAAAGAAAACTGCCCCGACGTGCGCAACACCAAAGTGGTGGACATCGTGCGCACCCTGCAGAGCTACAACACGCAGGTCGATGTGTACGACCCCTGGATCAGCGTGGCCGAGGCCCAGCACGAATACGGCCTCCAGTGCCTGTCCGATATGCCTGCGCCCGGCCAATACGCCGCCATCGTGCTGGCTGTGGGGCACCACCAGTTTGTGGAGTTGGGCGAGGCCGGCATCAAGGCCCTGGGCCAAAGCGGCGCCGTGCTGTTCGATGTCAAAGGCATCCTGCCGCTGGGCGCGGCCGATGGTCGGCTGTAAAACCGCACAGCTCAGGCAAGCGCCCACGACCGGCGCAGGCACTGGGGGTCAGATCACGATTTCGTGCAGCGAAACTCGTGCTCTGACCCCCATTGCCGGAATGTTGGGTGCTGCGCTTGCAGGTAGGCCGCCACACCCGTTTTGGGCAGATAAAAAATTAGTAAAAAAGGCCTCTAGCGCTTACCCAATAATCGTTAGAAGCTATCAAAATTAATAAAGATGCAAGAACCCACCGCCTACCAAACCCTGCAAACCCACTTGCGCGCCACCCCCCGCACCTGGCTTGTGACCGGCGTGGCCGGCTTCATTGGCAGCAACCTGCTGGAAACCTTGCTCAAACTCGACCAGCGCGTGGTCGGGTTAGACAACTTTGCCACCGGCCACCAACGCAACCTTGATGAAGTGCAAACCCTTGTCGCCCCCGCACAGTGGGCCAACTTCAACTTTATTCGGGGCGACATTCGCGAGTTGGCCGATTGCCAGCGCGCCTGTGACGGGATTGATTACGTCCTGCACCAGGCCGCCCTGGGCAGCGTGCCGCGCAGCTTGGCAGACCCCATCACCACCAACGCCGCCAACATCACCGGTTTTGTCAACATGCTCGTGGCCGCGCGCGACGCCAACGCAGGGCAGGGCGTGCAAAGCTTTACCTACGCTGCCAGCAGCAGCACCTATGGCGACCACCCCGGCCTGCCCAAGGTCGAAGACACCATTGGCAAACCCCTCAGCCCCTATGCCGTCACCAAATATGTGAACGAGCTGTATGCCGACGTGTTCGCCCGCTGCTATGGCTTCAATACCATTGGTCTGCGCTACTTCAACGTGTTTGGCCCCCGGCAAGACCCCGATGGGGCCTACGCCGCCGTTATCCCCCAATGGACGGCCGCCATGATCCGGGGCGACGACGTATTCATCAACGGCGACGGCGAAACCAGCCGCGACTTCTGCTTTATTGAAAACACCGTGCAGGCCAACCTGCTCGCCGCCACCGCGCAAAACCCCGACGCCGTGAACCAGGTCTACAACGTGGCCGTTTCCGGTCGCACCACCCTCAACAGCCTGTTTGCCGAACTGCAGGCCGCCCTGGCCACCCAGGGCGTGCACTACGCCAAAGCCCCCGTATACCGGGATTTCCGTGCCGGCGATGTGCGCCACAGCCAGGCCGACATCGGCAAGGCCCAGCGCCTGCTGGGCTACGCGCCCCTGTGGGACCTGCGCGCCGGCGTCGCCCAGGCCATGCCCTGGTACATCGCGCAGCCATGACACCCCAGGCCCTGCAAACCCGCATCGCCAACGGCGAAGACACGCGCCACCAGTTCAAGCGGGATGTCAACGTCGTGCCCTGTGTGCCTGTTGGGAAATGGCTGGCGCAATGCTGACCGCCGACGCCATCAGCGCCCTGCTGCGCGCCGGAGAAAGCGAAACCCTGGAGTTCAAGGAGCGCTTTGGCGCCGACGTGATTGAAACCGCCGTGGCTTTTGCCAACACGCATGGCGGCACCATCCTGATGGGCGTGCGCGACGACGCCCACATCACCGGCGAACGTTGGGGCAAAGAAGCCTTGCGCGACTACGTCAACCGCATCGCCACGGCCACAGAACCCGCTGTGGTGCCCGCTGCCTACCGTGTGACCTTGGGCGCTGGTGAGGTGGTGGCACTGCAAATCAGCGAGGTGCCGCTCAAACCCGTGGCCACCCGGGGCCGCAGCTACCGCCGCGCAGGCAGCACCACGCGGGTGATGCAAACCGCAGAAATAGCCGCCATGCACTTCGCCAGCACCGGCCAGAGCATGGACGCACTGATCGAACCCCGCAAAACCCGCGCTGACCTAGATCTGGATGCCGTGCGCCGCTACATGCGCAACGCCACACAACAAGGGCGGCGCAATTTTGCCGAGCATGACGACCCTTGGCAGGTGCTGCAAAAGCTGGAGCTGGTGCAGTCCGACACCGCCATCACCCGCGCCGCCATCCTGCTGTTTGGCAACACCCCGCAATCACCGCTGACGCAGGCCGTGGTGCATGCCGGCCGCCTGCAACAGTTAGTGCACATCATGGACCACCGCATCATCGCGGGCACCCTGATTGACCAGGTGGAAGAGGCCATGGCCTTCATGCAGAAAAACCTGCATGTGCGCTTTGAAATTACCGGCGCACCCGCCCGGCAAGAAATATGGGACTACCCCCTCGTGGCCCTGCGCGAGGCGCTGATCAACGCCATCTGCCACCGCGACTACGGCAACACAGCCGACATACAGATCAAGATATTTGAAAACAGCCTGCAAATCTGGAGCCCCGGCACGCTACCGTTTGGCGTGAGCGTGGCCGATTTGCTCAACCCCGTGCATGCCTCGCACCCGCGCAACAAATTGATTGCCCAAGTCTTTTTTGACCTGGGGCTGATCGAGCGCTACGGCGGCGGCATCCAGCGCATCCTGGCCGCCTGCGAAAACGCAGGCCTGTCACCGCCAGAGCTGGAGAATTTTCAGGGCGGATTTCGGATGATGTTCAAACGAACCGAAGAAAGTCGGCAGACCGCTGTGCAAATCGCCAAGTCAGTCACCCCCGAAGTCACCCCCGAAGTCACCCCCGAAGTCACCCCCGAAGTCCTACGGATGCTCGCACTGCTGCAAGGCGAGATGACCCGGCAAGAACTGATGCAACAACTCGGCCTCAGGGACGAAAAGCATTTTCGCCAGCGCTACCAGCAGGCCGCGATAACCTTGGGCGCTATCGAAATGACCCTGCCAGACACACCACGCAGCCGCTTGCAAAAATACCGCCTGACCGAGGCAGGGCGACAAATGCAAGCCATGCTGCAACCCGGGCGCAGTGCGCAAGATGCAAAGAAGGGGCCAACCCCATGACACCCCAGGCCCTGCAAACCCGCATCGCCAATGGCGAATACACGCGCCACCACAGCGACATCACCCAACTGCGCTACGGCGTATCGCGCCTGCGCAACCCCCTGTTGGCCGGGTACGCATTTCACATCCTGCCTTATCAGGGCTTGGGAACAGGTATTCCACGCGCCGCCCAAGCCTGGGAAAACATCGTGCTGCAAGACAACCCCGCCGCCAACCAATTCAAAACCGTGGTGCAACGCCCCCCGCCACATCCGGGCAACGTAGAAAAGACAGAGTCAAAGGCAGAGTCATTGGATATCCGTGTGCTCACCGCGCTGCAAAACGGCGGCCCCTTGAGCAAATCCCACATCGCAGAGGCACTGGGTCTTCGCAATGTAACGGGGCAACTGAACGCACAGGTGCGCGCCCTGTTGAACCGTGGGCACATAGAAATGACCCTTCCAGAAAAACCTCACAGCCGCCTGCAGCAATACCGCCTGACTCAGGTTGGCATGCAAATGCTAGCTACTGCAACCAAACCCACCGCGTGACCATGCGCCCGCCACCTAAAGCCCCTTTTGGTCACCCAGGTTAAATTACATGCCAAGTGTGCCTTTAGCCCTTGAAATACAAGCGCAATCAGCTATTTAAAAGATAGCAAAAACACAACCAAACCCATGACTGCACTGGCCAGCCGCGTCCGCGGT
>NZ_NCFM01000026.1:0-38785 GCF_002281195.1 Acidovorax sp. 35-64-16
GCAAGTGCCTGGGCTGGCGTACTCCGCATGAGGTGTTCTATGGGCTGGAGATCACTCCGCTTAGACTTGAGACTCGCGCACTTCGTACTTGAATCCGCGATCAAAAGTGCCTACAGCCCAATCACAGCAAGCGCAAGCAGCTAGAAAAAATGTAGCAACTGGTTTATTGCTGGCGCTGTTCGGCGCCATCGCCTTCAGCGGCAAGGCCATCATCGTCAAGCTGGCCTACCGCCATGGCGTGGATGCGGTCACGCTCATCATGTACCGCATGCTGTTTGCGCTGCCCATTTTTGCCGTGATGGCGTGGTGGGCCAGCCGGGGCAAGCCGCCTTTGTCGCGCCGCGACTGGCTGGGCGTGGCAGGCCTGGGTGTCACGGGCTACTACCTGGCCAGCTTTCTGGATTTTGCCGGGCTGGCCTATATCAGCGCCAGCCTGGAGCGGCTCATCCTGTACCTCAACCCCACGCTGGTGATGATGCTGGGTTGGGTGCTGTATGGCCGCAGCATCCGCTGGGGCCAGGCGCTGGGCATGGCCATCAGTTACTGCGGCGTGGTGCTGGTGTTTGGCCTGGAGGCCCGGCTGCAGGGCGCTGATGCGGCCTGGGGCGCGCTGCTGGTGTTTCTGAGCGCCGTGAGCTATGCCATCTACCTTGTTTACAGCGGCGAGATGGTCAAGCGCATCGGCTCGCTGCGGCTGGTGGGCCTGGCCACCACGGTGGCCTGCCTGTGCTGCCTGCTGCAGTTTGTGCTGCTGCGGCCCCTGAGCGCGGCGGTGGTGGCGCCCGAGGTGATCTGGCTGTCGGTGCTCAATGCCACGCTGTGCACCGCGGCGCCGGTGCTCATGGTGATGATGGCCATCGAGCGCATTGGCGCGGGCATGGCGGCCCAGACCGGCATGGTGGGTCCGCTGTCCACCATCCTCATGGGGGTGTGGATTCTGGGTGAGCCCTTCACGCTGTGGGTGGCGGCGGGCACTGCGCTGGTGATTGCGGGCATTTTTGTGTTCACGCGCATGTCGCGCCAGCCGGTGCGTTGATGCCCCGCAGGCACACCACCCGCCGGGGCAACCAACCGCGCCGTGGGGGCACCGCCGGGCCACGGCGGTCGCCCGCGCAGGCCCCATTTATGATTTGAAACGGCTGCGAGTTG
Source organism: Acidovorax sp. 35-64-16 (assembly GCF_002281195.1). Taxonomy (NCBI): domain Bacteria; kingdom Pseudomonadati; phylum Pseudomonadota; class Betaproteobacteria; order Burkholderiales; family Comamonadaceae; genus Acidovorax; species Acidovorax sp. 35-64-16. Next base: position 1,150 of record NZ_NCFM01000026.1, read on the forward strand.
CGGCCAGCAATCGGGAGTTTTTATGGATCTGGGAATCGCGGGCAAGTGGGCGCTGGTGTGTGGCGCCAGCAAAGGGCTGGGGTTTGGTTGCGCGCAGGCGCTGGTGCGCGAGGGCGTGAACGTGGTCATCAACGCGCGCAACGCCGATGCACTGCAGGTGGCTGCTTCTCAATTAATAGCTGCTGGCGCAGACGCAGCAAGCGCCAGAGGCCAAAATGGCACCAAACCCGTGGTGCTGACGGTGGCCGCCGATATCACCACCCCCGAGGGGCGGGCCGCTGTTTTTGCCGTGCCCGGCGGGCCGGGGCGCGACTTTGACATTGTGGTGACCAACGCGGGTGGCCCACCCACGGGCGATTTTCGCGACTGGGACCGCGACGCCTGGATCAAGGCGGTGGACGCCAACATGCTCACCCCCATCGAGCTCATCAAGGCCACGGTGGATGGCATGGCTGCGCGGGGCTTTGGCCGTGTGGTCAACATCACCTCCAGCGCGGTGAAGGCGCCGATTGACATCCTGGGGCTGTCCAACGGCGCACGCAGCGGGCTCACCGGGTTTGTGGCAGGCGCCGCGCGCAGCAAGCTGGCATCGCAGGGCGTCACCCTGAACAACCTGCTGCCGGGCAAGTTCGACACCGACCGCCTTGCCACCACGCTGGGCGCTGCGGCCACCAAGTCCGGCAAAAGCCTGGACGACGTGCGCCGCGCCCAGCAGGCGCAGATCCCGGCCGGCCGCTTTGGCAACCCCGAAGAGTTTGGCGCCATCTGCGCGTTCCTGTGCAGCGTGCATGCGGGTTACATGACGGGCCAGAATGTGCTGGCCGACGGCGGCGCCTACCCCGGCACGTTCTGACGGCGTTGCATGGCGCTGTGTGATGGCGCTTAGTTTTTGATAGCTGCTTGCGCTTGTCCACAAAGCGCGGGCGGCTGTTGTGATTAAAAAACCTTCAGCGCCGCGACGACACCACAATCCCGCCCACGATCAGTGCAAACGCCACAGCGTGGTAGCCGCTGGGCGCTTCGCCCAGAAACGCCGCCGACAGCAAGGCGGCAAACAGCGGGGTCAGGTTGGAGAAGAACCCGGCCACCGCCGGCCCGGCCCGCTGAACCCCGATGCCCCAGCAGCGGTAGGCCACCAGCGCCGGACCGATGGCGATGAACAGCAGCGCCGCCACCAGCGGCCAGCCCCATGCGATGTGCGTGTGCCCCGTGGCCCACTCGGCGCTGGCAAAGACGCCCGACCAGGCCAGGCCAAACACCATCTGCCCTGTCAGAAAGGCGGCCCAGTCGCCGCGCACGCTGGCGGGCTCGCTGGTGCGCACCAGCAGCCAGCTGTAGAACGACCATGAAATCGTGGCCAGCAGCATGAACAGATCGCCCGCCACCAGGCGCAGCGCCAGCAGCTGGCTCCACTCGCCCCGGCTGAGCACGGTGAGCACGCCGATCATTGACAGGGCCGCGCCCGCCAGCTGCCGACGCGTGACGGCTACGCCAAAAAACAGCGCGCCCACCGCCAGCATCCACACCGGCATGCTGGAGCCCACCAGCGTCACGTTGATGGGTGTGGAGGTCTGCAGCGCCAGGTATTGCAGTGCGTTGTACAGGCCCACCCCCAGCAGCCCCAGCAGCGCATAGCGCCGCCAGTGCGGCCACAGCGGGCTGTCCGGGCGCAGCACGCGGTGCGTGAGCGGCAACAGCAGTGCCAGGGCCAGTGCCCAGCGCAAAAAATTGAGGGTGATGGGCGGCACCAGGTCATGCACCAGGCGGCCCACCACGGCATTGCCGGCCCACAGCAGCGGCGCCGTCACCAGCAGCGCCACCGTGCCGGGCGTCAGTCGTTGAGTCATGCCGTCACTGTAACGGTGGGGCCCCAGCGAGGCTTGCAGATTCATGGCAGGATGACAGCCCCCTTGTCGCATCCATTACAGGAGACCGTTTTCATGAGCCTTGCCGTCCAGATCCGCCAGCCCGGTGGCGCCGAAGAACTTCACCTGGTTGACGTGGCCGTGGGTGAGCCCGGGCCGGGTGAAATCCGCATCCGGCACCACGCCATCGGCCTGAACTTCATCGATGTGTACCACCGCACGGGTCTGTACCCGCTCAACCTGCCCGCCACCATCGGCATGGAGGCCGCCGGCGTGGTCGAAGCCGTGGGCGAAGGCGTCACGCACCTGAAGGTGGGCGACCGCGCCGCCTATGCCAGCCAGCCGCCCGGTGCCTATTGCGAGGCGCGCGTGATGCCCGCCAAATGCGTGTGCAAGCTGCCCGACGCCATCAGCTTCGAGACCGGCGCGGCCATGATGCTCAAGGGCCTGACGGCGCAATACCTGCTGAAAAAGACGCTGCCGGTGGAGGGGCTGCACCCCGGCGACCATGTGCTGTTCCATGCCGCCGCTGGTGGTGTGGGCCTTATCGCCTGCCAGTGGGCCAAGGTGCTGGGGCTGCAGCTCATCGCCACCGCCGGCACCGATGCCAAGTGCCAGCTGGCGCTGGCCAATGGCGCGGCCCACGCCATCAACTACGCCACCGAAGACTTTGCGGCGCGCGTGAAAGAAATCACCGCAGGCCAGGGCGTGAAGGTGGTGTACGACTCGGTGGGCAAGGACACCTGGGACAAGTCGCTGGAATGCCTGCGCCCGTTTGGCCTGATGGCCAGCTTCGGCAACTCCTCGGGCCCGGTGGCGCCTTTTGCACCCGGCGCGCTGGGTGCCAAGGGCTCGCTGTATGTCACGCGCCAGACGCTGTTCAGCCACATCACCACGCGCGAAAGCACGCAGGCCATGGCCGACGACCTGTTTGCCGTGGTGGCCAGCGGGCGGGTGAAGATCCACATCGACCAGCGCTACCCGCTCGCCGAGGTGCAGCAGGCGCACCGCGACCTGGAAGCGCGCAAGACCACCGGCTCGACCATCCTCACGCTGTGACGCTGGCCGCCAAAGCGTCTGCCGCCGAATGGCTGGCCACGGCCCGCGCAGCTGCCCATCAGCCGCCCGCGCAAGCGCGTCAGCCCCTGTGGGTGGCGGGGCAGGCCGTGGGGTCGGTGGCGACCGGGATTCTGAGTCAAATCGACCTCTGGCGCTTATCAGATAAGCGCTACCAGCTACTGAATCAGGAGCATTCTGGTGAATGGACGTGGCACCTCGATGTGGCGCCCGACGCCGTCACCCCCGCGCTGAACCTGCTGGCGCAGGCCCTGCGCGCCCAGGGCCAGTGCGGCCCGTGGCGCGACGAGCAACTGGCGGTGTGCAACGCCCATGGCGAGCGGCTGGGCACCATCGAGCGCGGCGCCGTGCGCGTGCTGGGCATTGCCACGCGGGCCGTGCACCTGGTGGGCAGGGCGCCGGATGGCCGCATGTGGGTGCAGCAGCGCTCAAAAACCAAGCCCAACAACCCGGGCATGTGGGACACGTTGATGGGCGGCATGGTCTCGGCCGCCGACACCTTGCAGCAGGCGCTGGAGCGCGAAACCTGGGAGGAGGCGGGTTTGCGCCTGCCCGCGCTGCACGGCGTGGAGCTGGGCGGGCAGGTGGATTTCAGCCGCCCCAGCCGCGAGGGCGGTGGCGTGGGTTACATGGTCGAGCGCATCGACTGGTTTCGCTGCACCGTGCCCGAAGGGCTGGAACCCTGCAACCAGGACGGCGAGGTGGAGCGGTTTGAGCTGTGGAGCCCCGCCCAGGTGCGCGAATGCATTGCTTCGGGCGGGTTCACGCTGGAGGCCGCGCTGGTGCTGGGCGCCTGCTGCGGGCTTTGACAGCCTGCATGAAGCGGGCCGATGCCTCTGTGATCATTCCCTTTCCAAATCATTCGTGTCTAGGCGCGAAGCCGCAGGCAGTGCTGTAGCACGACAAGGCGAAGCAACGACGACACGGGTGATTTAGAAACGGAATCAGGCGTGCGTCACCCAGTCGGCATGCTCGCGCCCGTTCAGGTGCGGCAGGGTGTTGAAGGTCTGCAGCATCAGCCGCTTGGGCGACACGCTGAACTCGGTCACGGCGCTGTTGCGGATGCGCATGTTCAGCGCAATGGTCACCTCGGGCGCGGTGCCCAGCACCTCGCCCACTGCCGCCGAAATGGGGCCACCGCTGCTGACCAGCAGCACGTTGTGCCCCGCGTGCTGGTGGCGCACATGGTCGAGCGCGGCGCGCACGCCGCCGGCAAATTCGTCCCAGCTGGGCATGCCCTGCGGGCTGATGACGCCCGCCATCCATTGCGCCAGCGCGTCGCACAGCAGGCGGAAATGGTGGCGGTATAGCTCGGGCGTGTCGGGCTTGGCCAGGGGCTGCGGGTGGATGGCACGGATGAGCGCCAGGCTGTCGTATTCGTTCAGGCCCGGCATCTGCAGCGGCTCGGGGGTGATCTGCAGGCCTTCGGCAATGCCTTCAAGCGTCTGCGTGTGGCGCCGCAGCGTTCCGGTAAGGATGGCGTCAAATGCCTGGCCCTGTGCGCGCCAGTGTTCGCCCAGCCGCACCGCCTGCTCACGCCCCCGCGTGCTGAGCTGGTCGTAATCGTCGGCACCAAACGAGGCCTGGCCGTGGCGCACAAGGTAGAGGGTTCCCATGGCGGGAATTTAGGGGAATAGCCAGTCTGCCTATGTCTCGCGGGCGACGCATGCTATTGAAAGAGAAGCGAACCACGCGGTGCTGGCCGCCCTGTACGCAAGGCCGGGGCCTGTGGCTGCCGCCGGTTCAGGGTGCGGGGTGCAGCACCTGGCTGAAGATGTCCGCATCCACATTGCCGCCCGTGAGCGCCACGCCCACCGTCTGGCCCGCAAGCCGGTCTTTCTCTTGCAGCGCCGCCGCGAAGGCTGCGGCGCCTGCACCTTCGGCCACGTTGTGCGTGTCGGTGAACAAGGCGCGCATGGCGGCGGCCACCTCGTTGTCGCTGACCTGCACGATGTGGTCGATGTGCGGTGCAATGATGGCCAGTGCCGCGGCGTCGGCCACGCGGCAGGCCATGCCGTCGGCCAGCTGGGTGGTCACCGGGGCCTCCACCACGCGGCCTGCGGCCACCGAGTCGGCGTAGGTGGTGGCGTGGCTGCTGACCACGCCCACCACGCGCACGCCATGGCCCAGTGCCAGCTTGGCCGCAATCGCCGAACAAGCGCCCGAGCCCTGGCCGATGGGCACATACACCACATCAAGCTGCGGCACGGCGCGCAAAAACTCCCACCAGTAGGTGCTTACGCCGCGCAGCAGGTCGGGGTGGAAGCTGGGGACCATGTGCGCGCCACGCTCGGTGGCGATCTGCATGGCGTGTTCCCGCGCCTCCTGGAAGTCACTGCCATGTTCGACGAGCGTGACGCCCAGAGCGCGCATGGCGGTGTTTTTTTCCACCGAGTTGCCCCGTGGCACGACGATGGTGCAGGCCACGCCGTGGCGGCGCGCGGCCCAGCCCATGCTCTGGCCGTGGTTGCCGCGCGTGGCGCTGACCACCTCGCGCGGCAGTGCACCGCGCCGCGCGAGCTGGTCGAAATAAGTGAGGCCGCCCCGGATCTTGAAGGCGCCCACGGGCGTGTGGTTTTCGTGCTTGAGCCAGCAGTCGGTGCCCAGGCGCTCGCTGAGCAGCGCCCAGCGGTATTGCGGCGTGGCGGCAAAGTCGCGGTAAACCACCTGTGCGGCGGCTTCGATGTCGGCCAGGGTGGGAAGGGGCATGGAGAAAACTTCTGTTTTGATAGCTGCTGGCGCTTGCTGAATGGCCGCTTGGAGCTGTTTTGGCTTGTTTTTTACAGCCGCACCGTGCCGCTGATGCAGGTGACGGTGTGGCCGCCCACCCAGATATCCGCGCCGTCTTGTTCAACATGCACCCGCCCGGCGCGCCCCAGCGCGGTGCCCTGGCTGGCCACGTAGCGCGCGGGCGCGAGGCCTGCGCCAATAAGCCATTGCGCCAGCGCGGCATTGAGGCTGCCCGTGACGGGGTCTTCCGCCAGGCCGTTGTTGCCGGGGAAGAAGGCGCGCACTTCGAAGGCGATGCCGTCCGCATCGCTGCTGCCCACCACGCCGACCTTGCCACGCGGCGCGGACGCGCCGCCTTCAGCGGTTGGCCCGACCACGCCCACATCCAGCCCGGCAAGGATGGCGCCGTCGGGCTTCAAGGCCAGCACCTGCGCGGCCGAGCGCAGCATCACGCCGCGCCAGTTCGGGCCGTTGTCGCACCAGGCGTGGTGCAGGATGTCGCTGCGCGCCACACCAAGGCCCTGGGCGATGCGGGCCACATCGGCTTCGTCGAGCGGGCCGCTTTTGATCAACGGTGGGGCCGCAAAGGCCAGGCGGTCATCGTCCTGGCGCAGCGCGACCAGGCCCACGCCGCACTCCTGCACCACGCGGCCCGCCACGCGGGGCTGGCCGCCCGATTGCAGCCAGGCATGGCAGCTGCCCAGCGTGGGGTGGCCGGCAAACGGCAGCTCGCGGCCCGGGCTGAAGATGCGCACGCGGTAGTCCGCGCCCGCTGCGCGGCCCTCGGGCGTGGGCGGCAGCACAAACGTGGCTTCGGACAGGTTGGTCCAGTTGGTGAACTGCTGCATGGCTTCTGCCGTGAGGCCTTCACCGTCCAGCACCACGGCCAGCGGGTTGCCACGGTAGGGCTCGGGGGTGAATACGTCGACCTGCAGATAAGGGCGTTGGCGCATGGCGGGGCTTGGAAGGAAAGAACTCAGGACAGCGGCTGGTCTAGCACGCCGCGTGCGCCGGGGCGCTCGCGCAGGGCCTGGAACCAGCGTTCCAGGTGGGGCCGGGCGGTGCGTTCCTGGGGCAGGCCCCACCAGCGGTGGATCTCGCAGCCCACCGGAATGTCGGCCATGGTGAAGTGCTCGCCTGCCATGAAGGGCTGGTGCGCGAGGTGCGCGTCCAGCAGCGCCAACAGCGCTTCGGTGGCGGCCACCGAGCGTTGGATGAGCGCGTCGTTGCGCTGCGTGGCCGGTGTGCGAATCCACTGCATGAAGGCGTCGCGCCCGGCAGGGTTGAGCGTTGTTTGCTGCCAATCCATCCATTGCTCGGCCACAAACCGGGCGGGCAGGGCCTCAGGGTAGAGCTGGCCGGGCGCATAGCGGGCGCACAGGTAGCGCACGATGGTGTTCGACTCCCACAGCACCACGCCGCCCTCGTCTTCGATCAGGGGCACCAGGCCGTTGGGGTTGAGGCCCAGGTAATGTGGGTCACGCACGATGCCAAATTGCCCCCCGGCATCGGTGCGCTGCAAGGGCAGCGCCAATTCCTGCGCGGTCCATACCACCTTGCGCACATTGATGGACGAGAGCCGCCCCCATAGCCGCAACATGCTCAGCCCTTTGCCAGTTGCGCGCGGATGGCCGCTGCCAGCGCGGCGATGGCGGTGCGGATATCGTCGCTGGTGGCCGTCACATACGACAGGCGCAGGGTGCGGGTGTCGGGGTGTTCGGCATAAAACGGCGCACCGGGCACAAAGGCCACGTTGCGCTCCACGGCCGCCGGCAGCAGGGCCTGCGCATCCATGCCTTCGGGCAGCATCACCCACAGGAACATGCCACCCGCCGGGCGCGTCCAGGTCACATCCAGGCCGGCCATTTCGCGCTCCAGCGCGTCCAGCATGGTGTCGCGCTGCTGCTTGTAGAGTGCGCGGATCGTGGGCACATGGCGGTCGAGAAAACCGTCCCGGATCACTTCGGCGACCACACGCTGGTTGAAACCGGGCGTGTGCAGGTCGGCCGCCTGCTTGGCTTGCAGCAGCTTGGGGTAGATGGCCTTGGGCGCGACCAGAAATCCGATGCGCAGGCCCGGGGCCAGCACCTTGGAAAACGAGCCCATATAGATGCAGCCGTCGGGGTTGCGGGCGGTCAGGGGCGCGGGTGGGGCCTCGCCAAACCACAGGTCGCCATAGGGGTTGTCTTCGATCAGCGGAATGTTCAGCTCGGACGCCTTGGCCACCAGCGCGGCGCGGCGCGCCTCGGTCATGGTGCGGCCCGTGGGGTTCTGGAAGTTGGGCAGCACATAGGCCAGGCGGGCCTTGTCGGCGCCGGTGCCCACCTTGGCGGCAAAGTCGTCCACCAGAATGCCGTCGTCGTCGCTGGCCACGCTCACGGCCAGCGGTTCTTGCGGCGCAAAGGCCTGCAGCGCGCCCAGGTAGGTGGGCGTTTCCACCAGCATGCGGCTGTCCTTGTCGAGAAACACCTTGCCGATCAGATCGAGCGCTTGTTGCGAGCCGGTGGTGATGAGCACCTGGTCCGGGTCCACCGCCCAGGGCAGCATGTCGGCCACGGCCTGGCGCAGGGGTGCAAAGCCTTCGCTGGTGGCGTATTGCAGGGCGGCCGCGCCGTCGCGTGCCATCACGGTGTTGCAGGCCGCGGTGAACTCCTGCAAGGGAAACGCCTTGGGCGAAGGCAGGCCGCCGGCCAGGCTGATGATGCCGGGCTTGTCGGTGAGTTTGAGGATCTCGCGGATTGCCGAGGGGTTCATCTTGGCGGCGCGTGCAGCCAGGGTCCAGTTCGTCATGCAGTCATCTCCAGTGGGCGCCCGGCAGGGGCGCGCTTGTCATCCGATTAAAAGGGCCGCTTTGCGGCGGGGCCAGGGGGTGCGGGTGGACCGATGGGGTCGCACTTTAACCCGCCCGATGGGCGTGACGCGCCTGTCTCGGCGTGGGCCCGTGGGGGTTGTGGGGGTTCGTGGCGGGTTGTCATCGTCATCCCTGCGGGGCCCGCGCCCGCACCGGCATGCGACGGCCCAGCAACACGGTGGCCATCACAGCCAGGCCAAAGCCTACGCTCACCGCGTCCAGGCCCTCGCCCAGCAGGGGCACGGCAAACAACATGCCCAGAAAGGGTTGCACCAGTTGCACCTGGCTCACGCGCACCGTGCCGCCCAGCGCCAGGCCCCGGTACCAGGCAAAAAAGCCCAGCCACATCGAGAAAACCGATACATAGGCAAACCCGCTCCAGGCGACGGCGGGTACGGACACGTCAGGCCACGACAGCGCGGCCAGCGGCGCCGTGACTGGCAGCGAGATCACCAGTGCCCAGCAGATCACGAACTCGGCGCGCATGTGCTGCGACAGCCGCGCGCCAAAACCATAGCCCACGGCCGCGCACAGCATGGCACCCAGCAGCAGCATATCGGCCGGGTGCAGCGCCAGCCCGGCGGCGCCCGAACGCAACACGGCAAACCCCACCACCAGCCCGGAGCCCAGCGCCGCACAGGCCCAGAAGGCTGGCGACGGGCGCTGGCGGTGCAGCAGCGCGCCCACAGCCGCAGTGGCCAGCGGCAGCACGCCCACGATCACGCTGGCGTGCACGGCGCTGACATGGCGCATGGCTATCGAGGTGAGCAGCGGAAAGCCAAACACCACACCGAGCGCTGTCAGCACCAGCGGCAAGGCGTCGGCGCGCTGCGGCAGCGGTGCCCGCAGCGCCAGCAGCAGCGCCCCCGAAAGCAGCCCCGCCAGGGCCGCGCGCCCCATAGCGATGAACAGGCCCGACATCAGTGGCGCATCGGGTGTGCCCACGGCCAGCCGGGTCATGGGCAGGGTCAGGGCAAAGATCGTCACGCCGAGCAGGCCCAGGGCCAGTCCGCGGGCCTCAGCGCCGTGGGCTGGATGGGCGCGGGGCGGCGTCATGCGCGCACCATCCAGGCCGCCGTCACCACCAAGACAAGCGCCATGGCGCGGTTGAACCACAGCAGGCGGCGCCCGTGCGCCAGCCAGTGGCGCAGCAACGCGCCCACGGAGGCATACGCAAAATTGCTGGACAGCGCAAACAGGGCCATCACGGGCAGCACCACGGCCAGGCGCTGCAGGCTGTCTTCGCGCCCCACGATCCAGCCCGCCACGATGGTCAGCGACAGCAGCCAGGCCTTGATGTTCACGAATTGCAGTGCCGCGCCTTGCCAAAAGCCCACGTCCATGCGGGCAGCGTCGGCCTCGCCCAGCTGGCCGCTCTGGCTGAGCTTCCAGGCCAGCCACACCAGGTAGGCAATGCCCACGGCCTTGATGGCCCAGCGCAGCGCGGGCACCGCCACCACCGCGGCGCCCAAGCCGCCCGCGCACAAAAGCAGCAGGGCGCTCCAGCCCACGGGCACGGCGCAGACAAAGCGCATCGCGTGGCGCAACCCCCGGTTGGCCGCCAGCGCGGTGGACAGCGTGGTGTTGGGACCGGGGCTGAAGCTCATGGCAGTGGCCAGTGCCAGCAGGGCAGTGAATTCAACAGGTGGCATGGCCTTGAAATGAAGAAGATTGGCAGTTACTGTAGAGGCAATTGCAATACAGTGCCAATACAGATAGGCTGACAATGAAGCGATCTGTAGTGGTCATTGTGTCAGCACAGTTGCCGTTTTTTGTACAAGGCCTTGCATGCTTACCCGTTCCAGCAACCACACCCTGACCGAACAGCTGGCCGAGCGTTTTGCCGAGCGCATCCGTTCGCGGCTGCTGCCTGCGGGCGCGCGCTTGCCGTCGGTGCGCGAATGCGCGCGCCAGCAGGGCGTCAGCCCCTACACCGTGGTGGCCGCCTACGACCAGTTGCAGGCCCAGGGCCTGGTAGAGGCGCGCAGCCAGCGCGGTTTTTATGTGCGGGATTTTGTGCAAAATGGGGCTCTAGCCCAAGAGGGACAAGCGCAAGCAGCTATACAAAATATAGCGGGTGTGGCGCTCAGGGTGGCCACGGGCACGGGGTCGTTGCCATCGGGTTCGCGCATCAACGCCACGGCGCTGATCCGGGGCATGTTCCACCAGTCGTCCACCCATCCGCAACCCGGCGCGGGCGTGTTTCCGGCCGATTGGCTGGAGACGGGCTTCATGGCGGCGGCGGTGCGCAAAGTCACCGGCAGCCGGGCGTTGCAAGAGGGCTCACTGCAGTATGGCGAACCCATGGGGGATCCCGGCCTGCGCCAGGTGCTGGCGCGCAAGCTGGCGGGCCTGGGCATTCCCGCGCGGGCCGGGCAGATCATGACCACGGTGGGCGCCACCCATGCGCTCGACATCGTCAGCCGCACGCTGCTGCGGCCCGGCGACCCGGTGATGGTCGAGGAGCCCGGTTGGTCGGTGGAGTTTGCGCGCCTGGATGCCCTGGGCATGCACATCCTGCCCGTGCCGCGCCGCGCCGACGGGCCCGATCTGGCCGTGATGGCGCGCTATTGCGAGGCCCACGCTCCGAAGCTGTTCGTGAGCGTGAGCGTGTTCCACAATCCCACGGGCTATTGCCTGTCGCCCGGCAGTGCGCACCAGGTGCTGCAGCTGGCACAGCAGCACAACTTTCATGTGGTGGAAGACGACACCTACAGCCACATCGCGCCCGAACACGCCACGCGGCTGTCGGTGCTCGACGGCCTGCGGCGCACCATCTATGTGAGCGGTTTCGCCAAAATCCTGGCGCCCAACTGGCGCGTGGGCTACCTGGCGGCGCCACCCGATCTGGTGGAGCGCCTGCTCGACACCAAGCTGTTGTCCACCCTGACCACACCGTCCATCCTGGAGAAGGCGCTGGCCCTGTGCATCGACCAGGGCCAGTTGCGCCGCCATGCCGAGCGCATGCGCCTGCGCCTGGCCCAGGCGCGCTCGCGCAGCGTGCAGCTGGCGCTGGAGGCAGGTTGCAGCTTTGCCGCCGAACCTGCCGGGCTGTTCGGCTGGGTGGAAACGGGCGTGGACACCGACGTGCTGGCCCAGCGCATGCTGGACGAGGGCTACCTGCTGGCGCCCGGGGCGTTGTTCCATGCCAGCCGGCAACCGTGCACGCTGATGCGCATCAACTTCACCACCACGCAGGACGCGGCCTTCTGGCGCGTGCTCCAGCGGGTGGTGGCGCAGAGCCGATAGCCGCGTTTGGATCAGGCGTTTGATCTCAAATTCCGCTCGCCTTGAGGTCGAAGCCCTTCGACAAGCGCAGGGCGAACGGTTGAATTTTTGCCAGACCGCCAGACCGCCAGACCGCCAGACCGCCAGACCGGAGCAGCGTTGCGGCAGCAAAGGGTCAGGCGGCGGGGCGCTCCACTTCGAGATCGGCTAGCACGCGCAGCAGTGCACGGTTGACTTCTTCCAGATCCATCTCGTGGGTTTCGCACAGCTTGCGGATGGCGCTGGCGTCTTCGGATTCCAGGGCACGGGCCATCTGCAGGCCCGAGACATACGGGCCCGTGCCGAGCACATTGGCGTCGTAGATGCGTTCCGACAGCGGAATGCGGCGCAGGATGGTGCCCAGCGATTCGCCCATCACATCGTCCAGTTGCGACAGCAGCCCGCACAGATAGATCTCGCGGCGCAGGTCGTTTTCTACGCCAGCGTCGAGCAGGTGCGTCATGAGTTGCGCCCGGATCAGCATGGACTCGCGCACGGGCCGCAGGTTCAGGTCGGTGCTGGCGTGGGGCAACTGGTCGGACAGCCAGCGCTTGATGGAGCCATAGCCCATCATCACCAGCCCCCGGCGCAACGAGTCGATGCCCGTGCGCAAGCCCAGTGCCGCCGAGTTGGTATAGACCATGAAACGGTAGGCCAGCAGCGGGTCTTCGCCCATGATTTCTTCGAAGGTCTCCAGCGACTGCTCGGCGTCTATGGCCTTCATCAGCTTGAAGATGACGGCGTGCGAGGGTTGAGGCGCCTGGTGCCGCTGGTGGTAGAGCACGTCTTCCGCGGGCCACCCGGCCAGTGCCAGGGCGTTTTGCTGATCCAGACAATGCTCCATGAGTGCGCGGCTGGTGATGTTTTCATACATCTGGCCTGCCAGCACCGGGCTTTTGGCGTGGGCCACCGGCGCCGGGCCACCAGGCCGGGTGGGGGCGGTTTGCAGTGCCGCCACGGCGTCTTCGGGGCGCAGCGAAAGCAGGCTGTTGTCAAAGCAACGCGCCACCTCGGGCCCGGGCAAGCGGGCCAGGTCGCCGCGCCACACCAGCTTGAGGCCGCGCTGGTGCGCCGCCTTGACGCGGGCCAAGATGGCACTGTCGGACAGCCAGTCGCCCCGCACCTCGATCCAGGGTGCGCCGCGCGGGGCGTCATCCAGCAGCGAGCACAAAAGCTGGCGCGTTTGCGCAGACAACAGAAGCGGTGGTGAGGTGGAAGACCACATCTCTTGCACCGTGCGCAGCAGGTGGGCGGCATCCACCACCGTGGCGGCTTCGTTCTGGGCATAGAGCTGAATGCCCGCGAGTTTGCGGGCCCGGTTCCACAAAGGGCGGTAGCCAAGAATCAGGCTGCCAAGGACGGATTGGACCATGGGCGTTGAAGCAATAAGACAGCGGGGCCGGATCCTGGCAACGGAGCCGGGCCTCCGCCGCGCGAGCAGGTTTTAACTGATGAAGTTGAACAGGGAAAGCTTCTGAACCGAGGCATAGGACTTGAGGGCGGCCTCGTATCCCACCTGCTGGTTCTGGAAGTCCGAAATGCCCTTGATCATATCGAGATCCTCGGCGCGCGAGCGGTCGTCTTCGAGCTGGATGGAGCGTTTTTCCTGGTCGCCCGTGATGCGGTCTGCGCGGTTGAGCAACTCGCCCGCATAGCCGCGCATGTTGTGCATGCGCTCCAGCCCCGAGTCGAGGTTGGCCAGCGCCTGGCCCACCGCCTGACTGGCGGCGTTGCTGTTGGGTGCGTTGCGGATGTCATTGATGGCGCTGTCGAGGGCGCTGAACACGCTGGCGCTGGGTTTCAGAGTGATCGTGTCGCCCGTGGCGGGCGTGCCGGTGATCTTGAAGCTCAGTCCCGGAACATGAACTGTGGGATTGGTGGCAGCCGAGATTTCAAGGCTCAGGGGTTTGTCACTTGGGAAGTCGGGAACCGTGACCGAGGCCGACGAAGTGCTCAGGGTCAGGTCATTGATGGTGTAGGTGGCGGTGGAGGTACCCGGCGTAGCGCCTGGTCCCACTGCACTGAACACGATGGAGTAGTTGTGGCCGTTCACCAGGCCCAAATCCACGGGCTTGATGGCATCGGTGGTCAGCCGACGGCTGCTGGGAATGGCGCTGAGGCTGGCGTTGTACACCCCGTCGCGCTGCGGCTGAAACATGAACGCCGAATCGCCATCCAGCGTGTTCGGAATGGCCACCCCCGTGCTGCTGTACTGCCCCGCCAGGCCATCGAATTTGTAGTCTGGCGACGTGCTCAGCGGCCCTAGGAATGGTGACAGAGCGCTGCCGAGGGCCCCCAGCAAGGGGACGCCATTGGTGTCCTTGCGGTTGGCCACCTCCGACAGCTGTTCGCGCAGGCCCTGCAGCTGGTTGGCAATGGTGGCCCGGTCGTTGGGGGTCAGGGTGCCGTTGCCTGCACTCACAATGAGTTCGCGCGCGTTTTGAACCAGGCCCACGGCGTCGCCCATGGCGGACTCGGCCTGCGCAATGGCGTTGCGCTGCGTTTCCAGTGCGCGCTGCTCGGTCTGAATACGAGACAGCCGCGTGAGGGCGCGCTCGGCCTGCGCGGCTGCCACCGGGTCGTCGCTGGCCCGCACCACGCGCTTGCCCGAGGTCAGGTTTTCCTGCAGGTTGGACAGGGATGTCTGGCGCTGACCGATGTTGCGCACGGCAACGTCGTACTGGTTGGCTGTGCTCAGCCGGTAAAGAGCGTTGCTCATGATGGACTCCGTTCAGGCATGGGCCCTGTTCTTAGCGGCCGAGACCCTGGATCAGTGTGTCGAAGATATTTTGCGCGATCTGGATCATCTTGGCCGAGGCCTGGTAAGCCTGCTGGTACTGGATCAGACGCGCAGCCTCTTCGTCGAGGTTGACGCCGGCGACGGCCGTGCGGTCGCGCTCCAGATTGGCCGCAATGGAAGAAGACAACTCGGCCGCGAATTGTGCGCTTTGGGTGCGTGTGCCCACCTGCGCCATGGCGCTGGCAAAACCGTCAGCCAACGTGGCGTTGTCGAACATCGGCACATCGCGCAGGGCCATCAGCGCGCTGGCGTTGCCGGTGTCACGCTTGTACCAGTCGCCATATTGGGAGTCGGTCGCGTTACCCACCGTAACGGTGTCGCCGCTCTTGGGTGCGCCCTGTAGGGCGATTTCCCAGCCATTGATGGCAATTTTTTCGCCAGAAACGTAGTTGCCGGTAGCAATGGTTGCTACGGGTGGGCCGGGAACCGTTGCCGAATAGGTTGCAGGCGACCCTGCTGTAAAGGCAATCGTGACAGGACTTCCCGTTGCAGGTTGCGTGATCGGGCCGGTTGCCTTCAGTGATGCCAACTGGAGCGAACCCCCATTCGCCGCCCCCATGGCGGCATTGACCGGATTGGCAGCCGCCAGGTCGGTCGGCGAGTACTGCAGCGCCTGCAACTCCGCCGCGGCGCCCTGCAGCGAATTGATCACGAACTGGTCGCCTGCGTTGACCGCACCTGAGAGCGTGACACCCAGACCCTGTGCCGAAAAGACGCTCGCCACTGTGACCGGTGGCAGCGCAGAGCCATCGAAGTTGAAGACTTTGCCGTCCGAATGGCGGGTGACCGAGCCCGCGTCGCCCGCCGTGAAGCTGACGGTGTAGCTCGACGCCTGCAGTGCCGTGGGGTCGGCTACCGTCAGCGCCATGGTGGCGGTCGAGGTATTGAAGTTGCTGGGTGTTGCATTGCCCAGACTGATGGGCGCGAAAAGGTTTTCACCCGGCTGGCCATTGAGCGTCAGACCCAGCCGGTTCTGCGTGTTCATCGACTCGCTGATGGCGATGGCCATGCGGCCGAGCAGGTTGCGGCCTTCGGCGAGGTCGTTGTTCTGAAAGCGCAGCAAGCCCGCCACCTGGCCCCCGCCGAGCATGTTTTCGTTCAACTCCACTTTGGTGGAGGAGCCAGGCGCCAGAAAGCTCAGCACCTTTTTGCCGCTGCCCGCGCCAAAATCGATTGGATCGTCAATCGACAGCGTGGCAGCCTGGTTGCCCAGCACCAGCGGCTGGCTGCCGGCCACGAACACGCTGACCGTGCCGTCGTCGGCGGCCACCTGCGATGTCTGGATGTGCTGGTTGAGCTCGCGGATGAGCTGGTCGCGCTGGTCGAGCAGGTCGTTGGCGGGCTGGCCGTTGCCCTTGGCACGGGCAATCTGCTCGTTGATGCCGGCGATGTTCTTGGCCAGGCTGTTGACCGCGACCATGCTGCCCTTGAGCTGCTCGGCCACGGTGTAGCCGATTTCGTCCAGGCGTTGCGAGGCGTCGCGCATGCGCGCGGCGGTTTCGTCCATGCGCGTCAGGGCCACGCTGCGCGCAGTGAGGTCGGTGGGGGCGCTCACGACATCCGAGAGCGCGTTCATCATGTCGTTGATGGATGCGCCAATGCCGCTGGCGCCGCCGCTGAAAACCTCTTGCAACTGGCGCAGGCGGTCCATGCGCACGGTGTCGCCCGCATCCACCGCTGATGCGGCGGTGGACTGGCGCGTGAGCAGCTCGCTGTGGTTGCGCTGGATGGTCTGCACATCCACGCCCTTGCCAATGTAGCCACCGCCGGTGAACTGGCCCTGCACGGTCTGCAGCACCACGGTCTGGCGCGAATAGCCGGGCGTGCTGACGTTGGCAATGTTGTGGCCTGCGGTCTGCAGGGCCGCCTGGTTGGCCAGAAGGGCGCGGGATCCGACGTTGAGCAGGCTCATGGCTTACCTTGTGTGCTCAGGCCTGTGCGCGCTGCACGCGCAAGGCACTGTTGATGGCGCCGCTGAGCTTTTTGGCGTACTCGGGGTCGGTGGCGTAGCCGGCTTTCTGCAGCTCGGCGGCATAGGCCACGGCCGAGCCGGTCTTGGCGGTGGCCTGGGCTTTTTCGTAGCGCGGGCTGTCGTTGATCAGCCGGGCGTAGTCGCGGAAAGAATCCTCGTACGAGTCGTAGGCGCGGAACTTCGCCGTCACCTTCTGGGCCTTGCCGTTGATGTATTCGGTGGTGGTGATCTCGGCCACTTTGCCGGTCCAACCCTTGCCAGCCTTGATGCCGAACAGGTTGAACGAAGTGGAGCCGTCGGCGTTCTTGATCTCGCTCTTGCCCCAGCCGGTTTCATGGCCTGCCTGACCCAGCATGAAGCTGGCCGGAATGCCGCTGTCTTGCGCCACGCGCTCGGCGGTGGCGCTGAGCGACTGCACAAAGCCGTCCCGCCCCTTGGGCACGGGGCCGGTGGCCACGGTGGCGGTGCTGGCCGCACTGCGCGAGGTCACACCGGGCAGGCTGAGCGTGGACGGTGCCGAGATGCTGGTGTCGGCCCCACCCATCTGGCGCGAAAGCTGGCGCGCAATGGCTTCTGACAAACCGCCCGGCGCGCCCGACATGCTGACCGACAGCTGCTGGTCCAGCAGGTCGGTTCCCAGGTCACCCTGGGCGCCGTCCATCAGGCCGGATTTCATGGTGGCTTCGCGCATGCTCTTGATCAGCTCGCGCATGAAAAGCGATTCAAACTGCTTGGCGGCCTCTTTGGCGGCCTGGGCGCTGTTTTGCCCGGCTTCGTATTTCAGGGCGTTGAGCGAGCGTGCATCGGCCGCCAGCGCATTGGTGGTGCTGGAGGTCGCGGAAGAGGGCAGGGTCAAAGCCATGGTGACTCCTGGTGCGTGGCCGACAGGGCGCTGGTGGGGCAGGGCATGGTCAGATCACTTCGAGCTCGGCGTTCAAGGCGCCGGCCGCCTTGATGGCCTGCAAAATGGCCAGCAGATCCTGGGGCGTGGCGCCCAGGGAGTTGAGTGCGCGTACCACGTCGGCCAACTGCGGCGACGGCGGCATCTGGATGACGTTGCCCGCTTCCTGCTGGATGGCGATGTCGCTTTTTTGCGCCACTACGGTCACTCCCTGCGACAGGGGATTGGGTTGGCTGATGACGGGCGTGCTGCTGATGGTGATGGACAGATTGCCGTGCGCGATGGCGCAGGGCCCCAATGTCACCGCCTGGTTCAGCACAATGGAGCCGGTGCGGGCGTTGATCACCACCTTGGCTGCGGGCGTGGAGTTGGGCAATTGCAGCTCTTCCAGCTCTGCGATGAAATTCACCCGTTTGCCTGGGTCTTGCGGCGCCGTCACCTGCACGCTGCGCCCGTCCAGCGCGGTGGCGGTGCCCTCGCCCTGGCGGGCATTGATGGCCTGCGCCACCTTGCGCGCGGTCTGAAAGTCCACCGCATCAAGGCCCAGGGTGATGGTGCTGCCCACGTGCAGCGGCGTGGGGACCGAGCGCTCCACCTGCGCGCCACCGGGAATGCGGCCCGCGCTCAGGTGGTTGATCTGCACCTTGCTGCCGCCGGCCGAGGCGCCGGCGCCGCCCACCACCACGTTGCCTTGCGCCAGGGCATAAATCTCGCCGTCTGCACCGCGCAGCGGTGCGGCGATGAGTGTGCCGCCCCGCAGGGACTTGGCATTGCCGATGGAGGACACGGCCACGTCAATGTTCTGCCCCGGCTGCGCAAAGGCGGGCAACTGGGCCGTGATCACCACGGTGGCTACGTTCTTGAGCTGCGGAGCGCTGGTGCCCGGGGGCAGGCTGATGCCCATTTGCTGCAGGTAGTTGGCCATCGCCTGCGCTGTAAAGGGCATCTGCGTGGACTGGTCACCCGTGCCGTCCAGCCCCACCACCAGGCCGTAGCCCGACAGCTGATTGCTGCGCACGCCCTGCACGGACGCCACTTCCTTGATGCGCAAGGCATGGGCAGGCGCCACGAGTCCCGTGACGGACAGGGCCAGCACCAGCCACAGCGCGCGTGTCTGCAGCCATGCAAAGCGAGGGAGGGGCAAGGTCTTCATGGCACCCATTGTGGCGTGCCACCCGGCCGGCAAAGAGGGGAAAAGAGCGTGCTTCTGCCGCCTTATTGCCGGTGTTCGCCCCCGGTTTGTGCGGGGAGGTGGGAGTAATAAAAATATGGGTCAAATATGGCTCTAGCCCTTTACAGTAAAGCGCTAACAGCTATTATTTTTGACGAACTACCGGCGTGCTCGCCTTACCTGCGCACCCTGGCCGCCCTGGTGTCCACCGGGTTGCGTATGCAGTAGTAGTGGCCATTGGGCACGCTGGCAATGTGGTTGGCGCGCACCTTGTCTGCCAGCGCCTGTGCCGTGTCGTACAGACCCGACTGGATGTGGTAGACGCCGGTGGGCCGCAGCGCCACGCCGCCGCCATAAAAACCCGATGCCTCGGCCGTCTCCAGCTCCCCTGCCGTGGGCAGGGCCGCGTTCTGCGACTGGCAGTAGCGCTGCGCCGCCTCGCGCGAGACCAGCTGATCGGCGTGTCCCGGCGCGGCCATCAGCCATTCCCGTGCGGCCAGCGGGTTCTGGTGCTGAGAAAAGCGCGTGCCCTGAAAGTAATCAAAGATGTCGCGCGCCAGCGCATCTGCCAGCGTGGGCGCGGGCACCGTCACGGTGAAGCTTTGCGATTCGCCACTGCCCAGCTTGACCAGCGTGGCGGTGGCCTGCACCAGCGAACCCTCCAGCCGTGTGTAGGTGATGTAAGCCACTAGGGCCAACCGGCCCGCCTTGGCCTTGAGGGCATCCAGCGCCCGGGCATCGGCCGCAGAGGCGCGCTGCAACTCTTCGGGTGTGATGCCGGCAAACTCGAAGCGCAGCTTGGGCGAACGGGTGTTGATGCGCCGTGCCTGGCGGTCCAGCTCGCCAATCAGCTGGGTGTTGAGCGTGCGCCCCAGCTGGGCCAGCGCCGTGCGCTCGTGGTGGGCCTGCAGGCTGTCCACGGCCTGCAGCGCGGCAAGCACCGTGGCCGGATCACCCTTGCCGGTGTGCAGGTCTGCAAACAGCTTGCGGTCGTGCTCGTATTCGCCCAGATCGGTGGCGCGCACGACCGGAATATTGGGCCAGACCAGAAAGGGTTGCCCCACCGGGTCGCGAAAATCGGCTGCGCCAGCAAGGCCGCAGCACATCGCCAGGACCACGGCCGCCGAGCGTTGAAGCAGTGTGCGCAGGGTGTGCATGGGCGCGGTGCAAACTTGTGTCAGAACGGCGTGACCGTGTTGAACGCCCGTGCCAGCCAGCCCATGGCCTGCGCCTCGGCCTGCTCGCCCATGCCGCGCGAGATCACGCGCACGTTGGCCACGTACCGGGAATCGATGACGCTGCCAGGCGCCAGACGGCGTGGATCCACGATGCCCGAAAAGCGCAGCACGTCCACACTGCGGTTCACGCCCACCTGCTTTTCGCCCGCAACGACCAGATGCCCGTTGGGCAGCACGTCGGTGACGATGGCGGTGATGTTGCTCTTGAAATCGTTCTTGGCCAGGGTGTCCCCCTTGCCCTCGAAGGTGTTTTCATAGCCCGCACCGATGGCCGTCTTGCCGGCAAGCTTGGCAGCCAAGCTGCTTGAAACAAGCGGCAGCGCCGTGATGCGGCCTTCGGTGTTGGACGACCGGCCGACGTTCGACGTGCTGTTTTGCTTGGCGTCGATTTCTTCCTTGATCGTGATCGTTACCAGATCACCGATCAGGCGGGCGCGCTGGTCTTCGAACGCGGGCCGAAAGCTGGCGGCATGAAACAGGCTGCCCGTGGCAGGGCCGGCTGGCCGGGGCATGGTGGCCACGGGTGGCAGTGTGGTGGGCAGCACGTCCACGGGCGGTGGCGGGTTGATGCTGGCGCAGCCCGTGGCGAGCACGGCGAGGGCGGCGCAGCCCATCAGGCGCAGGAGGGTGTTCATGGTGGTGCTCCTCACATTTGCGCCAGTTTGGCCAGCATCTGGTCCGAAGTCTGGATGGCCTTGGAGTTCATCTCGTATGCGCGCTGGGTCTGGATCATGTTGACCAGTTCTTCCACCACGTTGACGTTGGAAGTCTCCAGAAAGCCCTGGCGCACGATGCCCAGGCCGTTGGTGCCGGGCGTGCCCTGCTGGGGAGCGCCGGACGCAGCCGACTCCTTGAACATGTTCTGGCCCACCGGCTGCAGGCCGGCAGAGTTGACGAAACTGGACATCGACAGCGAGCCCAGTGGCTGCGGTGCGACGGAGCCCGCCACGATGGCACTCACTTCACCGTTTTCGCTGATGCTGATGCTTTTCGTGCCCGCGGGCACGGTGATGCCGGGGGCCACGGGCAGGCCGCCGGAGGTGACTATGCGGCCCTGAGCGTCGAGCTGGAACGAGCCGTCCCGTGTGTAGCCGGTGGTGCCATCGGGCAACGTGATCTCGAAGAATCCGTCGCCATTGATGGCCACATCAAGGTTGTTGCCCGACTGTTGCAGGCCGCCCTGCGTGAAATTGCGGCTGGTGGCCACCACGTTCACGCCCAGGCCCAGATGCAGGCCCGTTGGAAGCTGGTTTTCCTCGGTGGTCTGGGCGCCAACCTGGCGCAGGTTCTGATAGATCAGATCCTGAAACTCCGCACGGTTGCGCTTGAAGCCGGTGGTGGAGACGTTGGCGAGGTTGTGCGAGATCACGTCCAGCTGGGTTTGCTGGGCGGTCATGCCGGTCTTGGCGATCCACAGTGAATTCATCATGGCGGTTGTCCTTTTCTTCAGCCGTTGAGGCTCAGTAGCTGGCCTGCGGCCTTGTCATCACTCTCGGCGGTTTGCAGCAGCTTCATCTGCTGCTCGAACTGGCGGGACGCGGCAATCATGCCCACCATGCATTCGACCGCGTTCACGTTGGAGCCCTCCAGCGCACCGGCCAGCATTTGCGCGTTGGGGTCGGCCGGCAGGGCGTCACCGTTGGCGGCGCGGAACAGGCCGTCGTCGCCCCGTCGCACCGGGTTGTCGGCGGTGGCCGTGGCAAGTTTGAGGCGGGCCACGGGAACCGGTGGCTCGTTGCCCGTCTTGGCCGTGACCGTGCCATCCGCACCCAGGGAAATGGTGGCGTTGGGCGGAATATCGATGGGCGCACCGCCATCCGACAGCACCGGCAGTCCGGTGGGGGTGACCAGTTGCCCGCCCTGGGAGACCTGGAAATGGCCTGCGCGGGTGTAGGTCTCGGTGCCATCGAGCCCTTGCACGGCGAACCAGGCATTGCCCTTGGCCATGGCATCCAGGTTGCGCCCCGTGGTTTGTGCGGGGCCGGACGCCGTGACGTGGCCAGACGTGGCCTCCAGCGCGAAGACACGCGTGGTAGACCCCTCGCCCTGCAGTGGCACCGAGCGGAAGGTGGACATTTCGGCACGGAACCCGGTGGTGGATGCGTTCGCCAGGTTGTTGGCCAGCACCGCCTGCCGGTGCGCGGCGGCGTTGGCGCCCGTCATGGAGGTGTAGATGATGCGGTCCATGGTCCTGCTTTCCTTTCAGTGTTTCACCGAGCCGCACTGCGCCTGCGGCGCCAGAAACTGGCGCGCCCAGGGCCAGGGCAGCCGCGCAAGGGCCGCCCCGCCGCGCTGGCTGCGTCCCCTCGCCCGCAGCGCGCAGCGTTGCGAGAGCGGGGGGAAGGCGCGCAGCGCCACAGGGGGGTGTTGCTTCATCTCAGGTTCACCAGGGTCGACATCACCTGGTCTTGCGTCTTGATGGTCTGGGCGTTGGCCTGGTAGGCGCGCTGGGCGGTCATCATGTTGACCAGCTCGGCGGTGAGGTCCACGTTCGAGTCTTCAAGCGCCCCCGAGCGCAGCGCGCCAAAGTTGCCGTCGCCGGGTTTTCCCAGCACGGCGGGGCCGGAATCAAACGACTCCACCCAGTTGTTGCCGCCCACGGCCAGCAGGCCCTGCGGGTTGCGGAAATTGGCCAGCGCCACCTGCGCCTCGGAACGGGTCACGCCATTGGAGTAACTGGCCATGACCATGCCGTCGTTGGAGATATTGATGCTCGTGAGGTCGCCCGAGGCATACCCGTCTTGCGAGAGATCCGCCACGGCGAACTTGCTGCCGAACTGGGTGACGTCCTTCAGGTTCAGCGACACGTTGAAGGGCTTTGGCGGGTTGTTGGGATTGGCCTTGCTGGGGTCGACTGAAAGGTTCATGTCGAACGCGAAGGTGGTGGGAGCATCGGTTGCCGTGCCAGGTGCGCCCAGCGTCAGCGTGGCGGACGCCACCGTTGGTGGCGTGGTGGCTGGAGTGACGAAGGTGTATGCCCAACTGCCCGTTACATCCGCCTGCTTCATTTTCCCATCAGCGTCCTTGAACCATGTCTGGAATTCGGTGGGTGACCCGTTGGCGTCCACGGCAGAGCCTGGTTTCGGCTGGGTCATTCCCGAGATGTTTCCGTTTCCATCCATCTGGATTTTTCCCACAATTCTTGCGACTACTGGAGGAACTGCTTTCGGGTCGTCGAGTTTGTCGTATACATCCCACTGGTTGGAGTCGGATTTTTGGAAATACACGTTCACGGGCAAAGGCACGCCTTGCGTGTCGTAAACGTTGATGGATGTGCCATAGGTGGAACGATCTGCGGGCGCAACGGCTGCAACGGCTGGCGGGCCCGCTTTGGTAGGGTTGCCGGTGGCGCGTGCGTCCAGGTTCAGCGTGGCCTTGATCGATTCGGTTTGCTTGGCCTGGATGGGGGATCCCGTCGGGAAGCTCAGGGGCTGTGCCTCGGAGGTGCTGAGGCCCGTGGCGGGGTCCACCTTGAATCCCATCACCTGGGCACCGCCGTTGGTGACCAGATCACCCGTCTTGTCGAGCTTGAAATTGCCGGCACGCGTGTAGGCGGCCGAGCCATCGGCCTGCTGCACCTTGAAAAAGCCGTTGCCGTTGATCGCAACATCGAGGTTGTTGCCGGTGACGGTGACGTTGCCCTGCGAGAACTGCTGGGCCACCGCCGCCACTTCGACGCCGATGCCATAGTTGGCGCCACCGCCCGCTCCCATGGACGATGCCACCAGGTCCGCGAACTCGGCGCGCGACGACTTGAAACCCGTGGTGTTGGCATTGGCGATGTTGTGACCAATGACGTCCAGGTTCTTGCTGGAGGCGTTCAGTCCCGAGAGGCCGTGTTGGAAAGCCATGGTGTGTACTCCTGGTGATTCTTGAAATTACAAAATGGCCTTGATGCCTGCCTGGGTGGTCATGCCGCCGCGCGAAAGCTGCAGCTGCAGGCTGCCGTTGTCCATGCTGACGGCGGTGACCTTGTCGATCATCAGTGCGGTGGATCCCACGCTGGTGT
The DNA here is from genome assembly GCF_002281195.1 of Acidovorax sp. 35-64-16. Classification (NCBI taxonomy): domain Bacteria; kingdom Pseudomonadati; phylum Pseudomonadota; class Betaproteobacteria; order Burkholderiales; family Comamonadaceae; genus Acidovorax; species Acidovorax sp. 35-64-16. Next base: position 25,031 of record NZ_NCFM01000026.1, read on the forward strand.
CGCCATTGGCGGCCAGCACTTTGAAGCGCAGTGCGCTGTCGCCCTGGTAGCCAGCGGTATCCCATGCAAAGTTGTAGCGGCCTGCCGGGAGGCTGCCCATGTCGACGGTCCCCACCTCTTTGCCAGCGGCGTCGAGCACCTGGACCTTCACGCTGGCGGCCGATCCGGCGAGGTCGAAGGCGCCGGTAGCCTGGCCACTCTCGGTGTCCACGGAAAGGGTGTTGCCTTCTGCCAGCACCTGATGCCCCACCATGGCGCTGCCCTGCAGCATTTGCTGTGCAGCAAACTGGCTGACCAGCCCCTTGACGGTGTCATTGAGTTGCTGGATTCCGGTCACCGTGTTGATCTGCGCGATCTGCGAGGTCATCTGCGCGTTGTCCAGCGGATTCATCGGATCCTGGTTGTTGAGCTGTGCCACCAGAAGCTTCAGGAACCGGTCCTGTCCCGCCGAGGCATCGGTCGTGGTGTCGGCCCTGGTTGCCGTGGTGCTCACGGCCGTAGAGCCCGAAGTGGCGGAGGTTGCGCTGTTGATCATGGTGGCTTGTCCTGAAATTACTGGCCCATTTGCAGGGTCTTGAGCAGCAACGTTTTGGCCGTGTTCATGACCTCGACGTTGTTCTGATAGGAGCGCGATGCGGAAATCATGTTGACCATCTCGTCCACGGCGTTGACGTTGGAATGGGTCACGTAGCCCTCTGCATCGGCGGAAGGGTGCCCCGGGTCGTGGATGCGCCGCCCTGGCGTGTTGTTTTCGTTGATGGCGCTCACGCGCACACCGGCAGAGCTGTCTGCGCCCATGGGGGCCGTCTGAAAAACCACCTGGCGGGCCTTGTACGCCTGGCCGTCCGGCCCGGCCACGGCATCCACGTTGGCCAGGTTGCTGGCCACGACGTTGAGCCGCTGTGACTGGGCGCTGATGGCGCTGCCTGACACACTGAAGATGGAGAACATGGACATGGTGATTTCCCGTTGTCTGCGCGGCCTGGCTTATTGGCCCTGAATGGCGCTGAGCATGGTTTTGGATTGCCCGTTGAGGAAGCGCAGCGTGGCCTCGTAACGCACGGCGTTGTCCACGAAGTTGGCGCGTTCCCGGTCGAGGTCCACGGTGTTGTTGTCCAGGCTGGGCTGGGTTTGCATGGCGTACCCCAGCGTGCTTTGTGATCCGGCACCAGCGCCTGAGGCGGGCAGCGGAATGTGGCGCGCGTCGGTGGTGCCGGAAGCCCCTGCGCCACCGCTGGCCAGGCGGGCTGCGCTGTTGCCTGCGGAAGAGCCAGTGGCGTCACGCATGGCCTGGGCAAAGTTGAAGTCGCGGGCCACGTACCCGGGCGTGTCGGCATTGGCAATGTTGCTGGCGATGGCGCGCTGGCGCTCGGCACGCAGCAAAAGTGCGTTGCCGTGAAAGTCCAGCCGGTTGGTCATCTTGTCAAGCATGTGTGCCTCACACTCTGGGTTGCAGTGGCGCCGGGCCCTGGAGAGGGTTTCCGGCGTGGCTTGATTATGGAAATCGCCGGATTTTTCTAAAGCGCGAAGAAAGCGGACATTGCTGCGCAGTTTTCGGGTTCATCCCGCCAAGGTCTGCCTATAGTTGCAGCGGTGAAATGGTCTGCCCGGTGGCTGGCAGCCCATCCGCCCAGGAGATTGCCGTGCTGCCCCTTAATCCCTCTCCCCACTTGCTGCGGGTGTTCCTGCCGCTGTTGCGGCGTACCGCTTTGCGTGCGACGCTGGTGCTGGCGGGTTTGGGGTCTGCAATGTACGGCGGTCCGTTGCTGGCACAGGCTGTGACGGACCCCGCCGCTGATCTGGGGCCGCTGACGCAGCGCTGGCTGGACAATGCGCTGGCGAGCAGCCCGTCTGGTGGTTTGCCCTTGCGCATGGAAGTCAGCGTGGGCACGCTCGATAGCCGGTTGCGCCTGGCGCCTTGCGCACGCGTAGAGCCCTACTTGCCAGCCGGCTCCCGCCTGTGGGGACGCACGCGCCTGGGGCTTCGCTGCGTGGAGGGTGCCACGGCCTGGAACGTTTTTCTGCCGGTGACCATCAAGGCTTTTGGCCCGGCCTGGGTGTTGAACAACAATGTCACCACCGGAACCGTGTTGACGGCGGCGGATGCCAGCGAATCCGAGGTGGATTGGGCTGCCGAAGTGGCGCCTGTCATCGCCAACCCCGAGCAATGGGTGGGGCAGGTGGCATCCCGCCAGTTGATGGCGGGGCAGGCGGTGCGGCAGTCCATGGTGCGGGCACCCAGTGTTTTCCGCGCGGGTGCCCAGGTTCGTGTGGTGGCTCAGGGCCCCGGCTATTCGGTAACATCGTCGGGCCAGGCAATGTCGAACGGAACCGTGGGGCAGACTGTTCGCATCCGCATGAGTAATGGTCGATTGATATCGGGCATTGTCAATGAAGATGGGACAATCGCTGCATCTCTTTGATGCACCACTGGCCAGAAATGGCTAAAGTCTGGCCCGGATAGGTCGAAAACATTGCTACTGTGCCCCACATCGAACGGGGTGGTGGAGAGAGCGATGAAGATTGGTCAAAAACCGGAACTCCCGGGAGCACTCGCGCAAACAGGGCTGTCCAAACAGACAAAAACCCCTGCAGCAGCGGAAGAAGCAACGAAAGGCGCAAGCTCGGCGTCGGCCGCTGGTGTGCCCGTTACGGTGTCCATGAGCGCCCGAACCCTTGCCCAGACGGCGCGAACGGCCGGAGATTTCGACGCCGGTCGGGTCAAGGCAGTGCGAGCAGCCATCGATCAAGGCACGTTCACCGTGGATGCCGGGGCCATTGCCGACAAGATGTTGTCGAACGCCCAGGAAATACTCACCCGCTCACGCGGGTAACCCGTTTCCCCATAACGTCTTCACCCGCACACAGGCACCATGCAACTGGAAGACGCGCTCACCACCGTAGAACACCAACTGCAGGGCATTTCTGCTGCGCTTTTGGCTGCAGATCCACAGGCGCTCGAAACGGGTAGCACCCAGCTGCGCAACGCAGCAGCACAGCTGTCACAAGTCATGGAACAGATTTCTCGGCAAGGTGTTGCGCCTGCTGGCCTGCAAAAGCGCCTGCAGGCCGTCGGCGCTTTGCTCGCGGTTCAGCGTGAGAGCCTGGCCCGCCTGGCGGCCATCACCGACCGGCAAGCCGCAGGTTTGCTACCCCCCGCAGATGCTGCCGCCACATATGGAAGCGCCATGGGCGGGCGCAATGCCGGCAGTGTGGCCCGCATCTACCGGTCTGCGAGCTGAAAATTTACGCAGGTGCGCAGTGGTGTGCGCACCCGGTGCTCGGTGGAGCGCCACCCACCCAAACAAACCACCCGGCTCAGTGGCTGCGCATTTTTGCGCGAAGCCGGGCAATCGACTGGCTGTGCAACTGGCACACCCGTGATTCCGTGACGCCCAGCACAGCCGCAATTTCCTTTAGATTCATGTCATGTTCGTAATACATGCCCATGATGTGCTGCTCCCGTTCGGGCAGGCTCTGAATGGCCTGGACCAAAGAGGTGCGGAGCCGGTGGTCGCGCAGTAGTTCGACGGGGTCGGCATCGCTGTCGGCAACGTGACGGTCCAGAAAACCATCGTCGTCTTCGTTGCCGTGGGTCATGTCTTCCAGGTACACCAGCTGGGTGCCCCGTACCTTGCCGAGCAGGCTTTGGTATTCGGGAAGGGTCATGCCCATGTCTGCGGCAATTTCTGACTCCAGGGGGCTGCGCCCCAGCTTTTGTTCCAGCCGACGCACGGCGTGTTCGATGTCTTTCTGGCTCTTGCGGGAGCTTCGGGACATCCAGTCGCCCTCGCGCAACTCATCCAGCATGGCTCCGCGGATGCGCTGGGTGGCAAAGGTTTCGAACTGAACCCCTTGGGTGACTTCGTAGCGGGACAGTGCTTCAGCCAGACCCATCATTCCCACCTGGATCAGGTCGTCCACCTCCACATTGGGGGGCAGCTTGGCAATCATGTGGTGGGCAATCCGTCGAACCAGCGGTACGTGCTGGCGGATCAGCGCATCACGGTCGAGCTGGCCTTTGGCGGTATACATCAGATCAGTGGCTCCGAACACCATGCGAAGGCAGTCCGGTCAGGTTGTGGGTGGGCATTGCAGACAGCGATCCGCCGATGGTGCCCGCGTTTTCCAGCAGTTGCAAGGCCAGGCGCTGAATATCCTGGCCATTGTCAACAGACAGCGTTGTGGCGTGCATGCGCCCACCCAGGTGACGGTCTGCGCATTGCTGCAAGGTGCGCAGTGCACCCTGTGCTTTGCTGCGTTCCGCCGCTCCGTTGCCCTGCAGTACCGCAGCCACCGTGCATGGCAAACCCGAGTGCTGTGCGATCTGCTTGAGGTGTTTGTAGCTGGTGAGCACGCCTGCGGCACCCTTTGGCATCACGACCAGGGGCGTTGTGGCCGTGTGCGTGAGCAACGGGCCCAGCACGCTGGCCGGTGCGTGAAGTACCAGCAGCCCGTAGGCTCGAAAATAAGGCAGAAGCCCCTGCAGGGGAGGTGCATAGGTTGCGTGTGCGATGCGCACCAGTTCCGATAACCCCTTGGCAGCCGGCAGGACGGCCAGGGAAGATACGTTTCCATCAGCCTCCAGGCTGGCGCCTTCGTTCCAGGGGGCTTGTCTGAGCAGGTGGTGGAGACCGGGGGATGCCTCGGTCTCATAGGCAGTGCCATCCAGTACCACCACCGGGTAACCCAGTCGCTGCAGGCTGGCGCACAGCTGCCAGAGGGTTTCCATCTCCAGGCCGCTTTCTGCCTGTTCCTGGCTGGCTACGGCCAGCACGCGCAATTCGGACTGTGGCGTGAAGCTGTGCAGGCCGGCGCCCTGGTGAAAACTGGTGTCAAGCATCCACAAACTCCCGTTCGGTCATGGGGTCGGTCGAGTGGGAGAAGAAGAAGTCCAGATCAGTTGCCTTGGGGTCAAACGCCGACTTGGTGGGCGCGCGCATCGACGTGCTGATGAGTTTGTGCGCATCGGCGGTTTCCCAGTCTTCAGGGACGCGCTGGCCATTGGTGATGCCGCGCAGCACCATCTGGTGGCGGATCAGTGCATCCATGGCGGGGCCCAGCTTGACGGCCTCGTCCACCTTCGAAAGGATGGCTTGCTGCGAGCCGCTGGTCTTGAAGGCGGTGAGCACATCGTCGAGCGTGTCGCCGTGGCAGCCGGCGTTCAGAACCAGCAGGCGGTTGACGTTGGGCAGGTCCAGGACGTCCAGCATGTCGCGCTTGCGCGGATCGCGCGGCGCTACGCCCGTGGTGTCGATCAGCACCATCTTCTTGCCGCTGAGCAGCCCGAGCAAATCTTGCAGCGCTGCGCGGTCGTGGGCCAGGTGAGCCACGATGCCCAGCATGCGCCCATAGGTGCGCAGTTGCTCATGGGCGCCCACGCGATAGGTGTCCAGCGTGATCAGCCCTACGCTGCCAGGGCCGTGGATGCGTGCGCAATGGGCCGCAAGCTTGGCGGTGGTGGTCGTCTTGCCCACGCCGGTGGAGCCCACCAGCGCAAAAATGCCGCCTTCTTCATACAGCGGGGGCGCGTGCATGTCGGTCTTGAGGTTGCGCTCCAGCACCTCCATGAGCCAGCGCACCGATTCAGCTGCCGACATCTCTTCGGGCATGCGCTCCAGAATGGCTCGCGCCAGTGCCGGAGAGTAGCCGGCGCGGATCATCTTGAGCATCAGATTGGACTGGATCGGGTTTTGCCGTGCCTGGCCCAGCCATGACAGGGTGTTGAACCGGTCTTCGATCAGCTCCTTCATGGAGTGCAGTTCGTTCATCAGGCTTTGCTGGCCCGCCGACGATGCGGGGGCGGCAGCCTGAGGCTCGGGGCGGCGACGGGGGGCAGGCTCTGTGGGCCGGGCCACGGGTGCGGGGCGCAACGGGTTGTGGCGGGCCACCTGCGGGGCAGGCATGCGCTCGCGGTCGGAGGTGGGGTCGCGGCTGCGATCAGTAAGCGTGGGGGTGTCGGCAGGGCCGTTCAGTGCCTCGTGCCGACGCCGCAGCATGCGTTCACGCACATAGTCCTGAAAGGACAGCGTGCTCATGGCCAGCTGTTCCGTGTCTTCCTCCACCGGGTTGCGCCCGGCCGGAGCCGGATTGCTTTGCGTCGTGCGTGCCGCCCGTTGCGGTGCGGGTGTCAAAAGGGCCTGTGTACCCACAGACGCGCTGCCGCTGTCCAGGGCCGACAGTGTGTCTTCGGCCGTGGCCACCACCTCAACGCCAGTGGCCGTTGGGCGATTGGACAGGATGAGCGTACCGTCGCCAAACGCCATGCGCGCTTTGGCCAGGGCCTCCCGTGACGTGGGAGCGTGAAAGCGTTTGATGTTCATGCGGATGCACCTTTGAGGATGGGCCCAATACGGATGGTGTGGGTCTCGGGAATTTCACTGTGCGCAAGCACCTGCAGGCGAGGCGCTACGCGACGCACCAGCCGGGATATGGCGGTGCGAATCTGATCGGGTACCAGCAGGCAGGCGGGCAAGCCCAGCTCTTCCTGCTTGAGTGCCACCTCGGCTGCTTTTTGCGTCAGGATGTCTGCGACGCCGGGGTCGAGTGCGGGGCCGGCGGCATTGCCCAGGGCCTGCACCAGCAGGCGCTCCAGCCCGGGCTCAATGGCGATGACGTTGAGTTCACGCGTCGGGCCGTAGATTTGCTGCACGATGGCGGGCGACAACGCAATGCGCACCCGCCGTGCCAGCTCTGCAGGGTCCGAGATGCCGACGGCATTCTCGGCCAGCGTCTCGATGATGGTGCGGATGTCGCGAATGTGCACAGACTCCTCCAGCAGCAGCTGGAGAACCTTCTGGAACGTTGCGATAGAAACCATTTTCGGGACCACTTCTTCGATGAGTTTGGGGGCCAGCTTGGCCACATGCTCCACCAGCTGCTGGGTTTCCGTGCGGCTGAGGAGCTTGGCTGCTTGAACTTGCATCAAGTGTGACAAATGGGTGGCCATCACGGTTTCGGAATCAACCACGGTAAAGCCCGCCATTTGTGCCGCTTCCTTCTGGCGTTCATCGATCCAGTGCGCTGGCAGGCCGAACGCGGGATCGGTGGTGGGGGTTCCGATCAACGGCGTGGTGATGCCGCCGGGGTTGATGGCCAGGAACATGCCGGGGAACGCCTCGCCTTCGCCCACCACCACTCCGCGCAGCGTGATGCGGTAGCCACTGGGCTTGAGTTCGAGGTTGTCGCGAACGTGCACGGCGGGCGGCAAAAAGCCCACTTCTTGTGCAAACTTGCGGCGTACGCCCTTGATGCGCGTCAGCAGGTCACCCTGGCGGCTCTTGTCCACCAGCGTGATCAGCCGGTAGCCCAGTTCCAGCCCCAGCAGGTCCACTGGCTGCAAATCGTCCCAGGTGGCTTCGCCATCGGTCACGGGGGCGGGTGGCGCCTCCACGGCTGGCTGCACCTTCTGGCGTTCGTGCAGGATCCAGGCGCCATAGCCCAGCAGCCCGCCCATGGTGAGGAACACGACGTGCGGCATGCCGGGAATCAGTCCGAGCAGCAACAGGATGCCGGCGGTTACCCCCAGGACGCGGGGCGACATGAACAGTTGCTCCACGATCTGGCGCCCCATGTCGTGGTCTTTGCCCACCCGCGAGATCACCATGGCCGCTGCCACCGAAATCAGCAGGCCTGGAATCTGCGCGACCAGCGCATCACCAATGGCCAGCAAAATGTAGCTGTCGGCAGCCTGTTTGGCCGAAAGATCGTGCTGCAAAACGCCAATGGCAAAGCCACCCACGATGTTGATCAGCAAAATCAGAATGCCGGCCACGGCATCGCCGCGCACGAATTTGGAGGCGCCGTCCATCGAGCCGAAAAAGTTGGCTTCTTCTGCCACTTCGGCGCGGCGGCGCTTGGCCTCCTTTTCGTCAATCAGGCCGGCATTGAGGTCGGCATCCACCGCCATCTGCTTGCCGGGCATGGCATCCAGCGTGAAGCGGGCCGACACCTCGGCAATGCGCTCCGCGCCCTTGGTCACCACCACGAAGTTGATCACCACCAGAATGGCGAACACGATCAGGCCCACGGCAAAATTGCCGCCAATCAGGAAGTGACCAAACGCCTCGATCACGGCACCGGCCGCACCGGGGCCGGTGTGGCCTTCGAGCAGCACCACGCGGGTGGAGGCCACGTTCAGCGACAGGCGCATGAGGGTGGTCAACAGCAAAACCGAGGGGAAGGCTGCAAAATCCAGCGGCCGCAGCATGTAGGCCGCCACCATCATCACCATCAGCGCCACGGCAATGTTGAGCGTAAAAAACGCATCCAGCATCCACGGCGGGATGGGCAGCACCATGAGCGCCAGGATGGCAACCACCAGCAAGGGGGCAGACAGCCCCTGAAGAGCGCCTGCGTTGCTGCCCGCCCATTGCTGAAGAGACTTTACTGAGGTGTTCATACGGCAGTGCCTTGCGGAGCGACCCGGTTCAGCGGGTCAAGCTCAGGGGGGACATGGGGTTGCACCAGCGCGTCGGGCATCTTGCCCTCGCCACGCAGCGCAGCCTTGAGGCGATACACATAGGCCAGCACCTGGGCCACCGCCGTGTACAGCGTGGCGGGGATGGCCTGGTCAAGCTCGGCGTGGGCATACAGGGCACGCGCCAGCATGGGCGACTGCAGCACGGGCACGCCGTGGGTGCCCGCCAGATCGCGGATCTTCAGGGCGATCAAGTCGGTACCACGGGCAATCACCTGCGGGGCGCTCATGGTTTGTTCGTCGTATTTGAGGGCGACGGCATAGTGCGTGGGGTTCATCACCACAAAATCTGCCTTGGGTACGGCGCCCACGCTGGCGCGGTCTGCCATCTCGCGCTGGCGTTGCCGAATGCGGCCCTTGGTATGGGGGTTGCCGTCCGACTCCTTGTGCTCCTGCTTGACTTCTTCGTGCGACATCTTCAGCCGCGACTTGAAGAAATATGCCTGCAGCGGCACATCAATCACCGCCGCCAGAAACACCACCAGCAGCAGCAGGCTGGTGCCAGATATCAGCCACTGCGCCACATCGCGAAGGGCCAGGGGCGAGGGCTGCAACACCAGCCTGGCTACGCGGTCGATGCTGTTGCCCATGAAGTTCCACGCCACAAACGAAAGAATGGCGGTCATCAGCACCATCTTGGCCACATTGGCCATCTGCTGCTTGGAGAACAGGTTGGCTGCGCCAGAGATTGGATTGAGCCGGCTGAACTGCGGTGTGATGGGCTTGGCGCTGAAAATCCAGCCACCTGCACCAATGGCGCTGAGCAGCGCGGCGCCACCAGTCAACACGGCAAAAACAAGGCTGGCCACCAGGCCCACCAGCACCATGTCCTGAAGGCGGGTGAGCATGCTGCCGGTGGCCATCACGGTGGCGGCATCAAAACTCAGCTGCTGCCCCATGGCGCGCTGCATGTGCTCCATCAACTCGGGGGTCCACACCATCAGGCAACCCGCCCCTGCGCCCAAAATGGCCAGGTGCGAGAGATCGCGCGAGCGGGCGCCCTGGCCGTCTTCGCGCGTCTTCTGGAGCTTTCGCTCGGTCGCGGGGAGGCTTTTTTCTTGGCTGGATTCCATGGTGGCATGACGGCTGGTGTCATGCCATTGTCGTGAGCGACCTGGAAATCTAAAGCCCGATAAGAGGCCCGCTGGGCCTGCTTATCGGGTGGCGTGGATCAGAAACCCAGGCTTGCCAGCAGGTCGTCCACCTGCGACTGGTTGGTCACCACGTCGGGCGTGCGCTCGGGGTCTACCACCGGCCCCGCCAAGTGTTCGCGCGGAACCTCAATGGGCGCAGACTGCACGCTGGGTGGCGCGGTCTGAATGAGCAGCTGCACCAGTTGCTCTTCAATCGTGGCAGCCAGGTTCACCACGCGGGCAATCACCTGGCCCGTGAGATCGTGAAAGTCCTGCGCCATCATGATCTCGGTCAGGTGCGAGTCGGCTTCCTTGGTGACGCGCTCCACATCGGTGAGAAAATTCATGATCTCACCCTTGGCTACGGCCGCCACAGGGTCTTTCACCAGCGAGGTGACGACTCGGCGGGTCTCCTGCGCAATGAAATCGTGCTGCGCCTTGGCCTGCTCCACACGGTTGAGCACTTTCTCGGCCGCTTCTCCTGTGAGACGGGCAATGTAGGAGAGCCGGCTTTGCGCATCGGGCAACTCGCCCATGGAGCCGCGCAGCTTCTCGGCATAGCCCAGCTCGTTGAGCGAATCGTGCAACTGGCGTGTCAGTTGCCCGATCTTGTGGTGAACGTCGGCGGAATCCGCCAACGAAATCTCGGTTGGCACCATGGCGTCATAACCCCATTTTCTTGAGAATCAGGGTGACCTTCTCCTCGAGGGTTGCCTTGGTGAAAGGTTTGACGATGTAGCCCGCTGCGCCACCTTGGGCTGCGGCCACGATGTCTTCCTTGCGTGCTTCTGCCGTCACCATCAAAACGGGCAGGTGCTTGAGCTTGTCGTCCTTCTTGATTTCCGCCAGCAACTGAAAGCCGTTCATGTTCGGCATGTTGATGTCGGTTACTACGAAGTCGAACTTGCTGTTGCGCAACTTGTTGAGTGCGGCCACGCCGTCCTCGGCCTCATCGGCATCGGCAAATCCGCTTTCTTTGAGCAGATTGCGAACAATGCGCCGCATGGTGGAAAAATCATCAACGATCAAAAAACGAAGGGCTGTGCTCACTTGGGACCCTTTCGGTCGGAATTAGCTGGGGGTATTGTCATAGAGTGCAGGTTTTGTGACAAGTCGTAACGCAAGTCGTTGTGCCTACCTGCCGGTATCGGGATTTTCCGTCTTTTCTTCCATCAACTCGGTGGAAGTCACGGTAGGAATGCCCTTGCCCATGAGTCTTTCTTCGGCTTCACGCGTCAACACAGTGATGGTGATGCGCCGGTTTGCAGGGGCACGCGGGTTGTCGGGTTCCAGCAAGTCGCTGGCGGCCAAGCCTACAACCCGGCCCAGTTTAGCGTCTGGCATGCCTGCAGAAACCAGCTCGCGTCGCGAGGCATTGGCGCGGTCTGCCGACAATTCCCAGTTGCTGTAACCCCGGTCGCTGTTGCCATAGGGCGCGGAGTCGGTGTGGCCAGCCAGGCTGATGCGGTTTTCTACACCCCCCAGCGCTGCGCCAATTTCGCGAAGAATGTCGCGCATGTAGGGCTTAACCAGGGCGCTGCCGCTGTCAAACATGGGACGATTCTGGTTGTCCACAATCTGGATCTGCAGGCCGTCTGGCGTCACATCGATGCGGATTTGCGACTTGTATTCGTTCAGTCGCGGGTTTTCCGTGATCATGGCGTCTATCTTGGACTGCAAGGCCTTGATGCGCGCTGCGTCCTGCCTGGCGCGCTCTGCACGGGCCGTGTCAATGCTCATGCGGCGTTCTTTTTCCGTCTCGCTGTCAGAGCGCCGCACCTGCCCATGCACCTTGGTCAAATCATTGCCACCGCCAGGAATCACGCTCGAACTGTTGCCCGCACCATCGCCGCCCGCCATGGCCACCTTGAGGGGCGAGCTGAAATAAGCCGCAATGCCCTGCAGTTCACCTTTGGCGGTGGAGCCCAGCAGCCACATCAACAAAAAGAAGGCCATCATGGCCGTCACGAAGTCGGCGTAGGCAATCTTCCACGCACCACCATGCACGGCATGGCCGCTCTTCTTGATGCGCTTGATGATGATGGGCTGGAGTTTTTTTTCTGCCATGGCGTTGTGCTCGGGCGCGGCGTGCGCTTACTTCTTGCCCTTTACATGCCCTTCCAGCTCGGAGAAGCTGGGGCGGTCGCCTGAGAACAGCACCTTGCGGCCGAACTCGATGGCCGTGGCCGGGTTGTAGCCCTGCATGCTGGCCAGCAGGGTGGATTTGATGCACAGCAACTCTTTGGCAGCGTCTTCGGTCTTTTGCTCTACCAGGCCGCCCAAGGGCTCCACCACCCCGTAGGCCAGCAAAATACCCAAAAATGTGCCCACCAAGGCCGAGCCGATCATGCCGCCCAGCACCGAAGGCGGCTGACCCACCGATCCCATGGTGTTCACCACCCCCAGCACGGCGGCAATGATGCCGAAGGCCGGCAGCGCGCCCGCCAGCCGTGCCAGCGCGGCCACGGGGGCGTGTGCCTCTTGGTGGTGGGTGTCGATTTCGCTGTCCATCAGCGCCTCGATCTCGTGCGAATTGAGGTTGCCCGACACCATCATGCGCAGGTAATCGGTCATGAACTCAATCACATGGTGATCGCTGCCCACGGTGGGGTACTTTTTGAAAATCTCGGATTCGTGGGGTGCCTCGACATCCTTTTCAATGGCCATCAACCCCTCTTTGCGGGCCTTTTGCAAGATGTCATAGAGCATCGCCATCAGCTCCATGTAGCGTGCCTTGGTGTATTTGGAGCCCTTGAGCGCCATGGGAATGGCCGCTGCCGTGGCCTTGAGCACCTTGGGCTGGTTGTTGACCACAAAGGCCCCGAGCGCACCGCCCAGAATGGTGACGATCTCGAAGGGCAGGGCCTTCAGGATCACGGCAATATTTCCACCGTGCAGCACATACACGCCGAAGATACAGCCGAAGCAGACGATGTAACCGATGATGACAAACATGCGTCGATTTTGGCAGAGTCTTGCCACTTCATTGGTGCAAACAAGGGCCGCTTGGGCTGCCAGATTGTGCTGCTGGTGTATTTTGGCCACTGGCCGCACTGCGCACCGCTGTGCTGAGCGTCCGCCATGGCTGCTCACTGGCCCTTGTTCAAGCAGCGCATTTCACCGGCGCAGCCTACCGCAGCTGCTCGCAGTGAACCCTCACCTCTGTCACTTGCCTCGGATCACCACCCGCTTCGCGCCATGAGTCCGCCTGTCGCTCGTGTCAAGCGGCGCTCTGCGCTCGTGCTGCATACCAAAGCCTGCGGCATCAGCGCATCGAAACCAACCCAACACCAACGCCGTAGAGAAGTACAAGCGAAATATACCTAAAGCCCATTATTGACAAGCGCTGACAGCTATAAAAAAAATAGCAAAAATATCCTGACTGACGACCAAACGAAAAGACGTGTGCCGCTATCGATACACAAAAAGTTACGCCAACCCTAAAGTTTGTTGCACATGGGTCCGATAACCAAAGCAACAGGGAACAAAAGCCCTGTACCCGGTGGCAAACCCCAAAACACAGGTGGAGCGCCAACGGGTTGGGCAGCCAGCGTGTGCTGGCATTTGAGACACCGAAAGCAATACCGCATGTTCGGGCTTTAAGTTACACAAGGAGCTATCACCATGGCAGCCATCATCAATACCAACGTCCAGTCACTCAATGCGCAGCGCAACCTGGGCATCTCGCAGAACTCGCTGTCCCAGTCCATGCAGCGCCTGTCCTCGGGCCTGCGCATCAACAGCGCCAAGGACGACGCCGCCGGCCTGGCCATTTCCGAGCGCTTCAGTACGCAAATTCGGGGCCTGACCGTGGCGGCGCGCAATGCCAACGATGGCATCTCCCTGGCGCAGACGGCGGAAGGCGCCATGGCCAGCGTGACCAACAACTTGCAGCGCATGCGTGAGCTGGCCGTGCAGTCGGCTAATGCTACCAATAGTGGTACTGACCGTGCCGCTTTGCAGCAGGAAGTGGCTCAGCTAGTCCAGGAAATCGACCGTGTTGCTACGCAGACCGATTTCAATGGCACCAAGCTGCTCGACGGCAACTTCACCAGTCAGGCATTTCAGGTGGGAGCCAATGCAGGGCAAACCATCACGATCGACAAGATTTCAAGTGCACGCACCGGCACGCTGGGGCAAGAA